>JALYTG010000162.1 GCA_030854405.1 Chloroflexota bacterium
GATCACCTCATCTCGATACCTCAGCTCACCCGTCCGGGCGTACACGAACGCCTTGGCCAGGACCAGCACGTTGTTGTCCTGGTCCTGGTTCGACAGATCAGGTGTGCCCGCGGGGCGGTCCGCGGCAGCCTTGAGGCCCTGCCACGCAGCACCGGTGACGGGGAGCGTGGCAAGCCGTGCCCGGGAGGTGATGATGTAGCCGCCAGTCCGCGCGACCGCGGGCGCGACCGCCACTCCCCCGGTCCGGACCGGCGGGGCGGGTGTCGGCGCAGGAGCCGACGCTGGTGCGGGAGTGAATGCAACGGCGATATCGCCGGGGGGCGTCTTGTGTGCGCCCGGCTTCGACGTCCCAGTTGATGCGACTGCCGGGCCTCGCCTTCCGGGCCGCAGATCATCGGGTGTCGAGAGCGCAACCGGCCCGTTTGACTGAGACGGGTTCGGGGTCATCGACGGGCTGGGGGCCAGCGACGGATGAGCGATGCGCGTGAGCGAGTGGTCTGCCCGCAATCCGCCCACCGCATAGACGAATGCAAGGACAGCCAGGGCTCCGATGGTATGGCGCAGCAGCCGCAAAGCGGACTTGAGCGGCCGAATGAAGTTGGGTTTCCGCATAGGCAAAGCCTGGGCTCAGGGCGGGGCACGCACTCACGGCTTGGCGACCGTCGGACGTTCCAATCATGCTACCCCTTGAGCGCCGGCTCGTTGGGCGTATTCAACGAACCGGCAGCTCTATCGGCACTCTCTGCGAAGAATCCGGCCAGCGTCCGCACCGTGTCGCGCAAGTTGAACTCACCAAGGACCTTGAGTCGTCCATTGCGCCCCAAGCGGCGAGCAAGCTCCGGGTCCGCATGAAGGCGCGCCAGCGCCTCCACGAGGGCCGCGACGTCACGCTGGGCCACGAGGAGACCGGAGACCTCGTCCTCGATCAGCTCGGGGATTCCCGATATGCGCGAGGCCACCACGGCACGTTCCATGGCGAGTGCCTCCATCAGGGAGACGGGAATGCCCTCTTGCTTCCCGGTCGATAAAGTGGTGCTCGGCTGCACCACCACGTCCGCCTGCGACATCAGATCCACAACCTGATGGCGCGGCTGCTGACCCAGCAGCTCCACCCGGTTGCCAAGCTCGGCTCGCTCGATCTGCGCTGCCAGCGCCGCGCGCTCCTCCCCTTCGCCCACCAGCAGGCAGCGCAGGTCAACGCCCTCCTGGACAAGCCTGCGGCACGCCTCGACCAGAAAGGCGTGACCCTTCTGCGGCTGGAGACTGGCCACGCACACCACTGTCCACTGGCGGTCGACCGGGGCCTGCTCGGGTGGGCGGAACAGATCGGGGTCCGTTCCGCAGTGGACGATTTTTAGCTTCGCTGCCGCGGTCGCGCCGTAGAGTCGCTCGAGGAACTGCCGGTTGTAGTCCGAGATCGTGACGACGAACCGCGCGCGACGGATCTTCTCGCCCAGCATCGAGCGGTTCACGTAGATATCGTGGGCGTGGGCCGTGAAGCTGTACGGGATCGATGTGAGGCCCGAGGCGACGTACGCCGCGAGAGCCGGGTGCGTCGCCCAATGCGCATGGATGTGATCCACACGACGGGCGACCATCTCGCGCGCGAAGAAGGCCCCGAGCGGCACAGCGACCAGGGCGCGCGCCAAGAAGCGCGGTGACCGAATATTGCCGATCACTGCCCGCGCCCAGAGGGCGAGGTAGCGGAGGGGTCGTCTGCGCAGCCAGTAGCCCTGGGCCGCCAGAACCGATGGGCTGAAGGGTCTCGCCGTGACGGCGCGTTCAGTGAGGCGAGCTGCCTCGCGGTGTTCGACCGATTCGCGCTCCCGGACGAGAGGGAAGAGCTCCACATCGATGCCCTGGCGCTCGAGCTCGAGCATCTCGTACAGGATGAATGTCTCGGAGAGCTTGGGAAACCGCGACACCACGTATGCCACCCGGAGCGGTTGGCCGCCTACGCGCCCGGCCGTCATCGGTCACGCCTCAGCTCTGCGAGCTCGTACCACAGCGCTTCGTACCTCGCAGCGCAGGCGTCCCAGGTGTATCGGTCTGTGACAAGGCCGCGTCCCGCACGTCCGAGGCGACGACGCTCGCCAGGATCCGCCAGGAGGCGGAGCACGCCGTCGGCGAACTGCCGAGCACCGCTGGCCACCACCAGGTGCTCGCCGGGAGTCGCAGCGATCCCCTCAACCGCCAGCGGGGTGGCGACGACCGCCCGCTCCATGGCAAGCGCTTCCAGGACCTTGTTCTTGATGCCGCTGCCGCTCTGCATGGGGACGACCACGACCGCGGCCTGCTCCATGTGCGGTCGCACGTCCTCCACCTCGCCGGTGACCTCCACTCCCTCCCCTGCAAGAGCCAGGACCGAGGGTGCGGGATCTCGGCCGACGATGACGAAGTGCGCATTCGGCACAGCTGACCTGATGAGCGGGAGCACCTGTCGAGCAAAGTAGTTGACGGCGGCGACATTCGGAGCGTAGGACATGGCTCCCACGAAGACGATTCGCTCGCCTTCCTGCTCCGCCGCGGATCCGGTCGTGAACCGGTCGGCATCGACGCCGTTCGGCACAACTTCGATGCGCGCGCCTCGAGCCAGGGCTCGCAGCCTGGCCGCATCGGCCTCGGCGACGGTCGTCACGACGTCGTAGCGAGCAATCACCTGACGCTCGATGAACGCAGCGGCGAGAGACCTGGACCTCGTGCGCCATGTCCGCGGCGTCGCTCGCTCCGCTCCAAGGGTCTCCGAGTCGATCAGCTCCAGGAGGCGTCCGCCCCGGCCCTGGCCCGCGGTGTACGCCGACATGGGTAGCTGGCGGGTGTGCACGACGTCGAACTCGTTGCTGGCGAGGAGCCTCGCCAGCAACGACTGGAAGGCGCCGGCCGCACCCATCATGCCTTGCGCGAGGGGCAGGACCGAGGCGACACGTCCCTCCATCCACCCGGAGATGGCGGGCGTCCACCCCTTGCGTTCCACCACATATGTCCTGCGGAAGATCGAGCGCAGCCGCTCGTCAGCCAGCGTCTGCCGTGGATCGGCTGACGGGCAGACGAGAGTGAGCTCGTGCTCCGATAGGCGACGGAAGAGCTCGAGCCCGATCAGCGCATTGCCCTGGGTCAGGCTGGCCGGCGGAGCGCGATCGACGATCAGGACTCTCAAAGCCATTCGAGGACGACCTCGACGTTATCGCGGCGCCATGCCTTCTGGCGCGTACGACCCGGCTGGCGGTCCAGGTTCACCGCGATCTGCCGGAGCCAGTAGAGGAGCAGGAGGGGCCGAAGCTCCACGTTGGGTGGTGTCGCCGCGTCGAGGATGCCGCGCTCCGCCTCCGACCACGGCGCTCCCTCCAACGCCTGTCGCACCTCCCATCCCAGGTGCGAGCGGGCGACCAGCTTGCGGGTGTACAGCACCAGATGCAGCGCATCGTGGATTGGCAGGCCATGACGCTCGGCGCTCTCCCAATCCACGATCCCGCTGATCGATCCGGTGGCCGGGTCCACCAGCAGGTTGCTTGGCCAGAAATCGCCGTGGATCAGCGATGTGGTGAGGGCGACGCCAGAGATTTGGTCGCGCACCTCTTGCCGCACCGCATCAAGGCGAGCGGCCGCCTGCCGATCCTCTGGAGCGCCAAAGAGGGAGATGGCTGCGGCTGCCGGGAGATCGATCAACAATCCCAGCTCAGCCTCTCCCAGCACAACGTCGGTACCGGTCGCCCGCCGCAGGCGGTCGAGAAGCGCCCCCGCCTCTGTGAGCAACCGATCTCGCGACTCAGCGCCGTGGAGGTCTCTCAGCGCCGGCTCACCCTCCACTCGGGAGAGCAGCAGGTGGACCTTCCCCCTTGCGTCTCCGGCCGCCATGACCCGCGGGCAATATGGCTGCAGCCACTCGAGAGCAGGCTCGGAAGCGAGCCCGCGGAGCATCTCGGCTTCGCGCAGCAGGCGGCGGCCACCGGACCGGGAATCCGCGATCTTCAGGAACGCGACCGCATCTCCCCCGCGCTCCACGCGCACCGTCCAGCCGCCGCTCTGGTTTCGATGGGGCTCGGCGTACGAGAAGCGCTCGCCAGGCACCGGCGGTCGAGCGGCTGCTCGCTCGATCAGGCGAGTCGCCGTCCGACGCACGCGAAGAAAGCCCAGGCGATCGCGCGCGCTACGGGCTGCCCTCGCAGTTCGGCGTTTCCAGTGAGCCATTGGTGGAAGATCGGATCCTCAGACCCGGACCCACCGCGCCGACCCCGACGGGGGCACGGTCGAACGGCTGGGCGGGAACACGATGGTAGCGGAGATCTGGGTCGCCCTCGCTGGGGGTCTCGCCAATCCCTGCGGACCGAGGGCGCTTCCGGTACCGTCTGTCCCTTGGGTACGCTTGCATTCGTGATCTGGGTCATTGCCGCCATCGCGCTCTTTCCGGTTTGGGGCCGGCGCGACAGTGGCTCGGCGAGGGCTGCCGCTCTCGGAGGCCTGCTGCTGGGACTGGCGGTCGCCACGGCAGTGGCGATCGTTGGCGCGAACCAGACCGCCCCAGGCACAGCCGGAACCGGCGCCGCGTCAGGGAGCGACGTGCCGGGCGCGTCGGCCAGCCCGGCGGGCGGCAGCAGCGGGTCTCCGCCGGGCCTTCCATCGGCTGGCGCAAGTCCAGGGCCCGGGCTGATCTTCGCGCGCTACGAGGTGGTCGTCGAGGCGGGGGCGCATCAGATCTTCCGCGTCGACTCGTCGGGCACCGTGACCACCGGGCGTCCGGCCACGTTCAGCCGGCGCTCGACTGCGACCGTCGACCGCGTGGTGGCTCCAGGTGGCCTCCTGTATTGGCGCACGATCGCGGGGTTCTACGCTGGATGGTCCTACCTTCCGAACCGATCCGGCCCCTTTTCCGCTCGCACCGTCTTCACTGACATCAACGGCGGTCTGCACTACGCGGACCTGGGCCAGACGGGCAAATAGCACCTCACAGTCGCGCCGCCTGGTCGAGCGCCTAGGGGTACAGGTAGTCCGTGCAGCACATCGTCTTGCCGTCGCCAATTCCCTCGGGCAGCAGCCCCGGCCCGTACAGAGCATTGGCCATGGCGCCCTGCCAGCCGTCGTCACCTAGCGGGACGCAGCCACCCTGACCGAGCCGAACAAACGCCCGCTTGACGGCCGAGGAGGTCCAGTCCTTCGCGCCGTAGCCGGCGACCTGCAACAGGTTTGCCGTCAAGAGGAGCTGCCCGGAGGCGCCCCAGTTGTAGTTGCCGCAGTTGAAGGCCGGGAACGAGCTCAGCCGGCGCTGCTCCTCGGCCAACACGCCATCCAGGTCGATGCCCAGCTTGCTCGTCCCGGGCAGCCCAATGACCACCGGGTTGGCCGGATCAGCCTGCCATGAGAGGTCGCCGAAGGTGAAGGAGATGCCCTGCGCGGTGTCGCCGAATCGCTGGCGCACGACCGGGATGACGTATGACTCGAGGTGAGCGATGTCGCCCAGGTGGAGGTCGATCGCAACCAACGACTGGTCGGCCGCGCTGCCGTGGTTGTTGGCCTTGCGCTCTGCCGACAGCAACGTACCGAGGCGAGAGTAGGTCGTGTCCCGCGCCGCCAGCAGCCAGGCATCTTCCTCGTGGGCGTCAACCAGGTTCAGCGCGATGGCCGTGGCAGCCAGGTTGCGACTGACTCCAAGGCTGTCCGCACTGGCATTCGCGGTGGGTTCGGCAGCCTGCACCATCGCCAGCACACCAGCCTTGTCACCCATGACGGCCTTGGCC
>JALYTG010000163.1 GCA_030854405.1 Chloroflexota bacterium
GTCCTCATGCTGGCCTGGGCCAACACCGAGGCGCTGGCCGCCACGGAGAAGACGGGAGAGGCGCACTTCTGGTCGCGCAGCCGTGGGCGCCTGTGGCGCAAGGGCGAGGCGAGCGGCAACGTCATGCACGTCGTCGGCCTCGTCGCCGACTGCGACGGGGACGCGATCCTCTACCGCGTGCGCCCCGAGGGCCCTGCCTGCCACACCGGCACACGGACTTGCTTCGGCGAGACCGATGCGCCCGGCGTGCTCAGCGAGGTGGCCGCGGTCATTGAGCGCCGCCGTGGCGCCGATGCTGAGACCTCCCACACCGCGCGACTCCTGTCGGGGGGCCCGCGCCGACCGGCGGAGAAGGTCGTGGAGGAGGCCGGTGAGACGGCCGTGGCGGCCCTCGCCGGCACCGAGGACGAGCTGGCCAGCGAGGCCGCCGACCTCCTCTACCACCTGCTGGTCCTTCTGGCGTCGCGCCCGGTACCGTTCGAGCGCGTGCTCGAGGTGCTGCGCGAGCGACGATCGCAGGCGATCTCCTCGGCGTGACGCCGGCGATTCCCAAGCCGTTTTTCGCGGTACTCCCGCCGCCAGAAGATTGAGGTCGTAGCGCGTGACGTGAACGTCGGGGCCGATCAGTCAGCGCTCGTGCGCTCGATCCTCAAGCTCGGCGACACGCTCCACCTCGAGACCGTCGCAGAGGGGATCGAAGAAGCCGACCAGCTGGCTGAGCTGCAAGGGCTCGGAGCGGACCTTGGGCAGGGGTTTTACTTTGCGAAGCCGCTTACCTCCGAAGCAATCTCCACTCTGCTTGCCGCCGGCGAAGAGATGATCGACGGGACTGCCGCCCGCCGCGACGCGGCGGAGGCCTTCGCCCCCAGCGCATCTCCTTCTACCGCAGACCTGCATGGCGGGCTGACCGTGTGCGGCTGGAGCGGCCGCTTCGCTCACCGAATGACGCATTCGGCAGGAGACTTGCAGGCGCGGAGCACCATCATGTGTTTGACGTGCGGGTGCATGGACGCCCACTTAGAGATGGGCACGGCCAATATCAGATACGAAGATCTGAAGGCCGCGGCGGACGAGAACGGCAGGTCGGTCGCAGAGACGATTGAGATCATGGACCGGACCGTCGCAAAGGATCGGGGCGAGCACGCTCAGGAGTACCGGTCCGCGCCTGGCGCCTGATCGTCAGATCGTCATTCCCCCCGGGTCGGCTTCCACTTGCCCGGGCCCACCCCGGCCCGGCTTGCTCTTCCCCGGGGCCCACCCCGACCTAGGAAGTGGGGAATCCGAAATGACGCGCTAGCCTATCCGCGTGCCGACCGAAGCCGAGCCGTCAGCTGATCACTCGCGCCTACCGCCGGCGCTTCAGGCGCTCGACGCCGCGGTCCGCGGCATCAGCGGCGTCCTCGACGTTGAGCAGGTCCTGCAGCTTATCGTCGACCGCGTCCGTGAGCTGGTCGCTGCGCAGTACGCGGCCCTTGGTATCGTCGACGAAGCGGGCCTCATCACCGAGTTCATCACCAGCGGGATCAGCGCCGAGCAACGCGAAGCGATCGGCGACCTTCCGCGCGGCCACGGCCTCCTGGGGCTGATCATCCGCGAGAACCGCTCGTACCGAATCCCGACCATCGCATCCCATCGCGAGAGCTACGGCTTCCCGCCCAACCATCCGCCGATGGACTCCTTCCTGGGGGTCCCGGTCACCGTCAAGGGCACGGTCGTGGGGCGCCTGTACCTGACCAACAAGCAGGACGCACCGGAGTTCAGCGCCGATGACCAGGCGCTGATCGAGACGTTTGCGCTGCACGCCGGCATCGCCATCGAGAATGCCCACCTCCACGAGCAGGTGCAGCGACTGGCGGTAGTGGATGAGCGGGACCGCATCAGTCGCGACCTGCACGATAGCGTCATCCAGATGATCTACGCCGTAACCCTGTCGCTCGACGACGTTCCGGAGCTGGTCAGCCAGGCGCCCGGTGAGGCGCGCGAACGCGTCGACGACGCAATTGACGCACTGCATGGGGTGATCAGCGATATCCGCAACTTCATCTTCGGGCTCCTGCCGCTGTTACTCGATTCAGGCAGCCTGCTTGATGGCCTTCGGGCCCTGGCCAGCGAGCTGCGCCGCAACACGACAGTGGAGGTCGAAGTCGCGGGCGAGGAACCGGGCGGCCTGTCGATTGAGGTGATTGCCGAGCTGTTGTCAATCACCCGCGAGGCGCTGGCCAACGTGGCGCGCCACTCGGGCGCCAAGCACGCCTCGCTGGAGGTCGCCGCGCCTGACGAGAGTGTCCGGCTCGAGATTGCAGATGACGGTGGCGGCCTCATGCCCGACACGGACACGGTTGAAGGCCATCATGGTCTGGCCAACATGCGGGCACGCGCCGAGGCGCTCGGGGGTACCTTCGACCTCCAGAGCGGCCAGGACGTCGGGACCCGTATCATCGTGGTCATTCCGCTCACTGGAACGCGGCGAGGAGCCAGCTCATGACAACTGAGCACCCCCAGCGGCGTCTGCGGCTGCTGGTGGTTGACGATCACGAGGTGGTTCGCCAGGGCCTGGTCTCGTTGCTCGACCGCCGGTCTGGGTTCGAGGTCGTGGCCCAAGCGGGATCGGTGGCGGAGTCGATCGCCCTCGCAGCGCGGCGCGAGCCGGATCTGGTAATCATGGACGTGCGGCTGCCGGACGGCTCGGGCATCGAGGCCTGTCGCGAGATCCGTGCCGCGCGCCCGGAGACACGGGTCATCATGCTCACCAGCTATGCCGATGAGGAGGCGGTGCTTTCCGCGATCATCGCCGGCGCCAGCGGCTATCTCCTCAAGCAGATCCGCGGCCGCGACCTGGTGAGCGCGCTGGAAGCGGTCGGCCGGGGCGAGTCGCTGCTCGACCCAGCGGTGACGGAGAAGGTACTCGAGCGCGTGCGGCGCATGGCGAGCGGATCGGCCACCGACGAGCTCGCCGACCTGACCGCCCAAGAGCGCAAGATCCTGCTGCTGGTAGCCGAGGGAAAGACCAACAAGGAGATCGCCGGCGACGTGTTCCTGTCGGACAAGACGGTGAAGAACTACGTGAGCAGCATCCTCTCCAAGCTGAATCTCCAGCGCCGGACCCAGGCGGCCGCATTCGTCGCCAAGCGCCATCTGGGGCGGCCCGACGAGGGTTAGCCGGCGGCGCCCATCCGGGCCGCGCGATCGAGCTCGCCCAGGAGCCAGCGCGCGGTCCCCTCCGCGGCCACATGCAGGAGCACGCCGTCGGCGACACGACCCATTACGCCGCCTGGCGGCGCATACCAGCCGGAGAGGGTCAGCTCCACGCCGCGAGCGACGATCGTCCCCGAGAAGACCGGGAAGAGCGGTGCCAGCGTGGAGGCCTGCCAGCTCAGTTCGACCTGCCAGCCATTGTCGAGAGGCTGGACGGGACCGAGATCGACGTACGCCGCCTTGCCGAAGGTCACAAGCGAGGGGCGATCGCTGATCCCTCAGTCGCAGGTCGGCCTGATGGCGGCGCATGCCGTCAGGCGCTGGCCTGACCTCCGGGCCTAGCCAGGCACGCGCCGCCCGGACGGCCCACGCCAGCCGAGGCGGGCCGCTCTCGGCGCACCGCCGCACGACAAGACGACTCAGCCGCTCCTCGCTGTCGGGTGGCGGACTGGTGGCGGCTGCGACCATGGTCATTTCTCCCCGACGATGAGCGCCGTAACCATGCCGAACATGCCGTCGGGACCCTCGGCGTGGGTCAGGATATGGCAGTGAAAGGCCCAGACACCCAGCTCGGAGGCTTCGATCAGGACATCGATCCGGGCCACGCGGCCCGAGCACGGTCGGTGCGACCCTCCCAATGGCCCCCCAAAAGGGTCCTCTCGGCACATGGGCGCAAGCCGGCGACGCTCATAGGCTGATGCCACAAGAACTCGTCACCCAGACGAATGACCCGAAAGGAAACTCAAATGACCGGCCTGACCCGATCTCGCGCATTCGGCATCCTGGTCCTCCGCATCGTCATCGGCCTCGTGTTCCTGTACGCAGGCTTCGAGAAGCTGCTCGGCGCGGAGCCGTTCAGCGCATTCGGCTTTCTCACATTCGCCACGGCCGGCACGGCCGCCGGCGCGGCACCGGACGCCATCGTCAACCCGACTCACCAGTTCTGGGTCGACCTGGCGGGCAACGGCTCGCTGCTCGGCATCGTGAACTGGCTCGTCCCGTTCGGCCAGGTGGCCATCGGCGTCGCCCTCATCGCCGGCTTCGCGACGCGCTTTGCGGGAGTGATGGGTGCGCTGATGATGACGCTCCTGAGCGTCGCCGCCTGGGACTTCGCCTTCGGCCCGCTGAACCACACGGTCGTCGTGGGCATCGCGGCGCTGGTCCTCGGGATCATCGGCGCCGGTGAGATCTATGGGGTCGACGCGGTCGTCGACACGCAGCCAATTGTGAAGAGGGCTCCACTGCTGCGGTACGTCCTCGGCTAGGTCAAAACCACGACCTCAGGCTCTGAAATGCCGGTCGGCGGAAACGCAGGCCGGCATCCTCAAGTCAAGGAAAGGAACGCCATGACCACCACCTTCTCGTCTGAGCAGGTCGCCAGCCTGGCCGAGCGCCTCGGGGTCACCGATGAGGTTGATCTCGAGCAGCTGCACATCGGCATGCAGGTCGAACTCGAGCACGGCCAAGCTGATCCGCTCACCAACGTGACCGATGACGACGCGTTGCTCACGGCCAGGATTGCCCTGGCTCACCTGCGCGAGCTGCCCGACTATTACACCCGGCTCGCGCTCATGGAGGCCGGCGGCGCGGGGCGCGAGCTGCGGGTTCGCGACCTGATGAGCCTCGAACCGGTGACTGTTCGCAGCGACGCGCCACTCGTCGTGGCCGATCGGCTGATGCGCGACTTCGCCGTGAGCGGCTTGCCGGTAGTGGACCGAGAGGGGGGATTAGTCGGCGTTCTGAGCCGCACCGATCTGATGGCGCTTGCAGGCGACCCGCGGGTCGATGCCTGGCAGGGCAGGTCCATCGCGGCCACGATGACAACACCCGGACTCACGATCGAAGTCGATGCCTCGCTCGCTGAGGCTGCGGCGCGGATGGAGGAGCATCGGGTGCACCGCTTGGTCGTCGTCGAGCCGGGCGGGCGTCCAATTGGCGTGCTGTCGACGATGGATCTGGTTCGGGCCCTGGCAGCAGGCTAGGCCGACGGCGGGCCGGTCCATGCGTCAGCGCAGAGACGATCGGCCCGCGAGGACGTGCCGGATGGCACGTTCCCCGTCGCCCGAGTGCACCCATGCTGGATCCATCCCGCGGGCACCCCGCCCACGGCGTACAGCGAAACTAGGAGAAAGCATGAAGACCCATACGGCCCTCGCAGGGCTCGTCGGATTGATGGTCGTGGCGACCGCCTGCAGTGCAGCGTCGCCATCCGCATCGACGCCAACAGCGTCGCCCTCGGCTTCGACGGCATCAGCATCGACAAACGCCATCGCGGCAACGCTCAAGGAGTACTCGATCGAGCTGAGCGCGGCGACCGCCGCTCCGGGCTCGGTGACGTTCACGGTCACCAACTCCGGGACTATGGTCCACGAGTTCGTGGTTCTCAAGACCGATGAGCTAGCCGCCAAGCTTCCCCTCACCAACGGCGTGGTAACCGAGGCTAAGTACACCAAGATGGGCGAGGTGGCCGATCTGGCGCCGGGCGCATCAGGGACTGTGAC
>JALYTG010000164.1 GCA_030854405.1 Chloroflexota bacterium
GCGCAGATGTGCGTCAAGCGCCCCTGTCGCCGGGGCCGCCAGCGCACCGAGGTAGTGGCGATAGTCCGCGAATCTGGTGTGGTGCGTGAAGACCAGCGGCGCGCTCAGCCGGCGCGACACCTCGTTCGCGAGCAGGCCGCTGGCGAACGGCGACTGGGTATGAACGATCTGCGGCTCAAATGCGATCGCCGCGCGCCGCCCCGCACCCCACGCGACCGGGATCGGCATGCGGTAACCGGGCGGCACCAGCACAGCTGGCTCGTACGACGGGAGCCAGGCGTAGATAGGCTCCGGCCCGACCGCCCCCGCGCTGCCCGGATCCGCTCCGCGCCTCGGCCGCGGCGCGACCAGCAGCACGTCGTGCCCGGCGCGGCCGAGGCCGCGCGCCAGAGCCTCCGTCGAGACGGTCACTCCCGACAGGTAGGGCAGGTAGGTCTCGGTGAAGATCGCGACGCGCATGCGGCTAGCAGGGCTCGCGGCGGCAGCCCGTCACAGCGGCTCGGAATGGGAAGGATGGTGGGCGATACTGGATTCGAACCAGTGACCTCACGGATGTGAACCGTGCGCTCTAACCGACTGAGCCAATCGCCCATCGCGTGGGAGCGGCTCAGTATAGCGGCGCCCATCATTCACCTTCAATCGGCGGGATCGCGCCGCGCCTCGAGCCGTCGATCAGCCGCGACCCGAGGCGTGACCCGCACCGCCAGATGGGCCATCGCGGTCGTCAGCCGCCCGCCAGCCCAGAGAGGACACGAGTGACGACGCCCAGCAGCAGCAGAGCGACGAGCGGGGACCAGTCGATCCCGCTGGTGGGCGGGATGACCCTTCGAATCGGCGCCAGGATCGGCTCGGTCACCTGATAGATGAACGCGACGATCCCCCCTCCGCCCGTAGGCGCCAACCAGCTGACCAGGACGCGCGCGATCAGCAGGAACGAGAGCACATAGGAGAGGATCTGCAGGAAGTTGACGAACAGGAGCATCAGCGTCGGAGGATAGCAGCCACTATCGCGGCTGCCCGTGGCTAGCCAGGCCTCAGCCCGAAGAGCGCCGTACCGATGCGCACAAGCGTCGCTCCTTCCGCGACGGCCGCCTCGGCGTCGCCGCTCATCCCCATCGAGAGCTCAAGCAGGCCGATCCCGCTGCTCTCCTGCAGGCGGTCGCGCAGCATGCGCAGCGTGGCGAAGGTGCGGCGCTGCTCGGCCTCGTCGGCGTCGTGGCGCGCCATCGTCATGAGGCCGACGACACGATCGCTCAGCGCCGGGGCGACCTCGTCGAGCCGCTCCGGGGCGAAGCCCGCCTTGGTCGGCTCGCCGCTCACGTTGACCTCCAGCAGCAGCGTCGAAGCGAGGCCTGCCCGCGTCGCATCGTCGTCGAGTCGTCGCAGCAGCTCGATCGAGTCGACGGAATGGATCACCGCGAAGGCGGCAAGGGCCTTGTGGGCCTTGTTCCGTTGCAGCCGGCCGATCAGGTGCCACTCGGCGTGCGGGAGGGCCGCGACCTTCGGCAGCGCCTCCTGGACGCGGTTCTCGCCAAGACGGGTGAGCCCCGCGCTCAGCGCGGCGCGGGCGACATCAGTATCGAAGCCCTTCGTCACCGCCACGATCCGGAAGCCGTCGGGGTCGCGCCCCGCGCGCTCAGCCGCGGCGCGAAGCCGCGCCGTGATCTCGTCGGCTCGCTCCCGGATCTGTTCGATCACCCGGAATCGACGCTATCGGAAGCGACGCCCCGGCCGCCGGCCGGGCGCATCGGTCAGTCGTTCTTGCGTCGGAGGAAGCTGGGGATGTCGAGGTCGGTCTCGCCGTACGCAGGCCGGTCGAGGCTCGGCCGGATGGGGAGCGCCTGGCGCTCACTCGGCCGGATCTCGGTCGCCTCGGTTCGGCCACGCGCAAATGGCGAGGGCTCGCCCATCTGGTCCTCGAGCTTCGCGCGGTCGGCCCGCTCGCGCTCGATCTCGGCGAGGATCTCGCGGCTGCGATCGTCGAGCGCCTGCTCCACCCCTGTCGCCGACTCGGCGTGGACGGCGCGACCCGCGGGCTTCGGCTTGCGGGTCGAGTCGAAGCCGGTGGCGATCACGGTTACCTTCACCTCGTCGCGCATCCGGTCGTCGATGACGGTACCGAAGATGATGTTCGCTTCCGGATCGGCCGCCTCCTTGATCACCTCGGCCGCCTCGTTCACCTCGAAGAGGCCGAGATCGCTGCCGCCGGTCACGTTGAAGAGGATGCCGCGCGCGCCCTGGATATTGACCTCGAGCAGCGGAGACATGACCGCGGCACGCGCTGCTTCGACCGCACGGTTCTCGCCGGTGCCGATCCCGATGCCCATCATCGAGGAGCCGGCGTCGCGCATGATCGTCTTCACGTCGGCGAAGTCGAGGTTGATGAGGCCGGGGACCGTGATCAGGTCGCTGATCCCCTGCACGCCCTGACGCAGGACGTCGTCGACCACGCGAAACGCGTCGAGGATCGAGGTCTTCTTGTCGACCACCTCGCGCAGCCGGTCGTTCGGGATCGTGATCAGGGTGTCGCACTTGTCCTTCAGCAACTCCGAGAACTGCTCGGCGACGAGCTTGCGGCGGACGCCCTCGAAGCTGAATGGCTTGGTGATGACGCCGACCGTCAGACTGCCGAGATCCTTGGCGATCTCCGCGATTACCGGAGCCGCGCCCGATCCGGTTCCACCACCCATCCCCGCCGTGATGAAGATCATGTCGGCATCCTTGAGGGCCTCGTAGATCTTCTCCGAATCCTCCTCCGCGGCGCGCTGGCCGACGCCCGGGTCGGCACCGGCACCGAGCCCGCGCGTGATCTTGTCGCCGATGCGGATCTTGTGCGGCGCATCGCTCTGCAGCAGCGCCTGGGCGTCTGTGTTCACGGCGATGAACTCGACCCCCATCATCTCGGCGCGGATCATCCGGTTGACGGCATTGCTTCCGCCGCCACCCACGCCGATGACCTTGATCAGAGCGAAGTTCTCTGAGTCTGACCGGAGCGGCATTTCGGGTATGTCTCCTGAGCCCGGGAGGGAGTGGCCAACCCGACGCTCGCGGGTTTGACCGATTCTACCGATCCGCCTGCGGCGCCGTCCGCGATTTGTCCACAATGCGGCGCGAAGTTGTCCACAGGGTGGAATCTCGCAGTGGATAGCCGGTCACGATGCCTTCGTCGGCGAGCGCCTCGAGTCGGCCCGGACCACGGGCCAACACTCAGCCGATCGCCAGCTCCTGATCGGTCAGCCCGGGAAGAGGCCCCGGACCCAGTCGAGCACTCCGCGGAGGCTGGTGCCGACGCCGTTGCGCCCGTCGTAGCCGATCGGCTCTTCGCCGAGATGGTTCGCTCCCCACAGCAGCAGCCCGATCGAGGTGCTGAAGGCCGGGTTGCCGAGCTGGTCCATGAGGCCGCCGACTCCCTGGGGCGAGCCGATCCGGACCGGCATCTCGAGCACATCGCGCGCCAGCTCCGCTGCGCCGGCAATGCGCGCCCCACCGCCGGTCAGGACTGCGCCGGCCGGAAGCATACCCGCGTGGCCGGACCGCTTCACCTCCTCCCGGATCAGCGAGTAGATCTCGCTCATGCGGGCCTCGATGATCTCGGACAGCTTGCGGCGCTGGATCGTCTGGCCGGCGCTCTCGCCCAGCACGGCCACGTTGAGCAGCTCTTCGGGGCCGACATCGGCGAGGTTGGCGGAGCCGTGCTTGATCTTGATCTCCTCCGCCAGGTTGAGGGAGGTGCGCAGCCCGATCGCGACATCGTTGGTGACGTTGATGCCCCCGACCGGCAGCACGGCGGTGTGGTAGACCGCCCCGTCGACGAAGATGGCGATATCGGTCGTCCCACCGCCGATGTCGGCGACGAGAACGCCCAGCTCCTTCTCCGTATCTGTCAGCGTGGCCTCCGCGGCGGCCAACGAGCTGATCACCAGCTCGTCGATCTGCACGTTGGCGCTGGTGACGCACTTGGTCAGGTTCTGGACCGATGTCGCCGCCCCGGCGACGATGTGAGTGTCGACCTCGAGGCGCACCGCGCTCATGCCGAGTGGATCCTTGATCCCCTCCTGCCCGTCAACGATGTAGCCACGCGGGATCACATGCAGCATCTCCCGGTTGCTGGGGACCTGCACCGCCCTCGCGGCCTCAGTGGCGCGCGCCACATCCTCGCGGCTCACCTCCCGGCCATGGCCGGAGACGGCCACCACGCCGCGGCTGTTCTGACTGCTGATGTGGCTGCCGCCAACTGACACGAAGGCGGAGCTGATCTTGTAGCCGGAAAGGCGCTCGGCCTTCTCGACGCTCGCGCCCAGCGAGTTCACGGTCTGGTCGATATTCGCGACCATCCCCTTCTTCATCCCGACCGACGGGCCGATCCCATAGCCGATGATGCTCACATCTCCCGAGCGACCCACCTCACCGATGAGCGTCGTCACCTTGGTCGTGCCGGCGTCGATGCCGACCAGGACCGCTTCGCGTTCCAAGCTACCTCCGCAGATGGGCCGCGCTGCCGCGCGGCAGCGGTCGCTTCGAGCCTACAGGAAGTGGCGTCGAATGAGGGCCACGTTCTGGAAGATGCGCAGCCCGAAGGCGAAGAGGGCCACCAGGTAGAGATCGATCCCAAGGCGGTCGCCCACGAACGTGAGTGCCACCGCGACCAGGGCGTTGGTGACGAAGCCGGAGAGGAAGATCCGGTTGTCGTAATGCGCGTCCAGCTCGGCCCGGATGGCGCCCAGCACCGAATCGAGCCCCGCGAGGATGCCCACCGCGCTGTAGCGCGCCAGCTCGGGGCTCACGCTGACATTGAGCAAGAGGCCAAAAGCGACGCCGAGCGCCAGCCCGATCAGGGGAAGCCACATGAGGGACGATACCGGTGCGGTAGTCGCCGGCTCGCCGAGATCCCCTGCGCGCCGGACGATCAACTATTCGCACGGAAATATACCTTGCCCGGATTGCGGGCATCGACCCAGCTCACCCCCGTCTCGGGCTCCGATGCGAATAGCGTGCGGACCGCGGCGACCTGATGCTCGATCCGATCCTGCAGGCTCTGCCCCTGGTCGCGCGGCTCGAGCCCATAGAAGCCGAAGGCCGCCTGCCAGGCGGGATCGGGCGAGACCACGATGAAGCCGTACTCGTCGTCGAGCCGAATCGAGAGCCGCCTGGCCTTCGAGCCGAGCAACACCGGATCGAGCGCGACCAGGTAGCGGGCCGTCTCCAACATCGGGGCGGGGACCACGTCGCCAATCCCGGTCAGCCGCGCCGCCTCGCGGTGATCCTCCACGAAGGGCAGCTTCCCGAGCTCGGGCGGCAGCCGCTCGCCGAGGGGCAGCGCGCCGATGAGCGTGCCGTCTGCGGCGCCGATCAGCCGCAGCGAGCGGGTCTGCCATATGAAGCTCGGCGCCTTCTCGGTGACCGACAGCGCCAGCCGGCCGGGAAGCTGCGCGCTTAGAGCGGCGCGCTCCACGGCGGGCAGCCGCTCGACGCGCGCCGCCAGCGCGCCGGTGTCGAGACTGAGCAGGTTGTGTCCGCGCATCGGCTCGAGCAGCCGCGCCAGGTCGTCGCCCGGGGTGAGCCGCTCCCCCGCCCAGGCCAGCTCCGTGACGTGCACCCAGGGTCCGTTGAGAAGGGCCACCAGGCCCGCGCACATGATGACGGCAAGCAGCCCAGCGGCGATCCGCCCCAGGGAACGGAGG
>JALYTG010000032.1:0-10940 GCA_030854405.1 Chloroflexota bacterium
ACCACATTTCGTGCTCAGATTGTGTCCGAGACTGCCGAGGATCGAGTCCGAACGGTACGCGACGGGGGGCCGGTTGACCACCAATCTGACCACCAGCAAACCGTTGGGGCCGAAGGAGATCGGGTGGTCGAGCAGCTCAGTTACCTGTTACGGGACCGCGAGTGGATGCTGTTCGTGGACGGCGAGAATTTCACGAAGCGCGGGCAGGCGATCCTCAAAGCCGCCGGCGTGAAGCCGGAGCCTGGCACGTACTGGCAGCGCGATACCTACCTGTGGCTGCCGTTGCGGGCGGCTCGCGATCCGTTCTTCGCGGCCTTCAGGTCCATGTTCCTGCCCCACTCGGCCGGAGGTCGCGATGCCCGCCTGGCCAGGCGGGCATACTTCTACACCTCAGCCACCGCCGATGAACCAGACAGCAGGGTGCACCGCCTCGCGCTGCGAGCCCTAGGCTTTGAGCCACGTCTCTTCAAGCGGCAGCAGGGTCGATCGAAGGCGGTGGACATCGCCCTGACCACCGAGGTCCTGACGCTGGCCAGCGAGGACCGATACGAGCTCGCCGTGATTTTCGCGGGTGATGGTGACTACGTCCCGCTGATCGAGGCGGTCAAGCGCCTAGGTCAGTACGTGGTGCTCGGCTTTTTCGCCGAGTCGGGCCTCAGTCCGGAGCTGCAGATCGCCGCTGACGAATTCGTCGATTTGGGACCGGTGCTAGTGCAGAGCTGGGTGAACTATCTTGAGGGCCTTGAGCGGGAGCGCCAGACAACAGCTCCGGAAGCAACCCCCGAGGCCTAGCCGCTCAAGATCCCGTCCATGCGGTCCGCGGCCTCGCGCTGCAGCGCCGGCGTCACGTGGCTGTAAACGTTCATGGTGACCGCGATCGTCGAATGGCCGAGCATCTCCATCACGACCCGCGGATGGATCCCCTGGGCGAGCAGCAGCGACGCCGCGCCGTGGCGCAGGTCGTGGAACCGCATGCGCGGCAAGCCGGCGGCCGCGAGCAGCTGCTGGAAGCGCCTGGTGACCTCGCCGGCGACCATCGGCGTGCCGATCGTCGACGTGAAGACGTAGTCGCCCTCCGACCAGCGAGAGCCGGCCCACAGGCGTTCCTGCAGCTGGCGGGTGCGATGGGCCCGGAGCGCCGCCACGGTGCCCACTGAGGCCGCCAGGGCGCGCCGACTGCGCATCGTCTTCGGCTCGACCAGCTGCGCCCCACCGAGGCGCTGCAGCGTGTGCCGCACGGTGATGGTGCCGGCCTCGAGGTCGACGTCGCGCCACCGCAGCGCGAGCGCCTCGCCCTGGCGCAGACCGGTGGCGAGGGTGACATTGACGAGGCCCTCTAGACGATCGCCGCGCACGGCGGCTAGGATCGCCTTGGCATCCGCCGGCGACAGAGCCCGGACCTCGCTCCGGGCTATGCGCGGTAGCTCGACGAGGGTCGCCACGTTGCGGCCCACCAGGCCCCAGCGCAGCGCCTGGCCGAGCGCGCGGCGCAGGACGGCATGCACGTTCCTGACGGTCTGCGGTGCCAGCCCCGCCCGGCTCTTTGCGTTGAGCAGGGCCTGCACGTCCGCCGGCGCCAGCTTCGCCAGCGGGATCCGGCCGATGGCCGGCGCCAGGTGCTTGCCGATGATCCGCTGGTAGCCGTCGAGGGTCCGCGGCCGCACCGTATTCCGCGCGGCATCATCGAGCCAACGCACCAGGTAGGTTGCCAGCGGCTGCCGCTCGTCGGCCGCGATCGGCATGCCCTGATCGTGATCGCGCAGCAGCCTGGTGAGCTTCTGGCGGACCTCGCCCTGCGTCTTCCCGAAGACGCTCTTGCGAGCTCGCCTGCCATCGACATAGCCGAGGCTGAGCCGAGCCTCCCAGCGGCCGTCCGCGCGCTGCTGCATCGTCCCTTCGCCATTACCGCGCCTAGCCATCGTTTTCATCCTTTAGTGTCCGTTGTGCCGTCTCTAGGAACGCGCCCGCCTCTACGACTCGATCCCCGGGCGGCACCCTCTCGAACCCCCGCAGCATGGCCGTAGTCAGCGGCGGCTCGCCCACGAGCCGTCCGCGCGCGAATGCCTCACCCTGAGCCTCCTCGGCCTCCGCGTAGGGCTGCCAGGCCAACTCGGCCAGCCGCCGGTCGAGCGACGCGGTGGGCTCTTCTCGCTCGATCGCCTTCGCGTACTCCCCCGCCTCGATGTAGATGCGCCATGGGTCGAGCGCCGGGAGCGCCGCACCAATCCTGGCGACCCAGGCAGCATGGTCCCGGCGGATCCGCGTCGCCGCGCCGCCCGTGCGATCGATCAGGCATCCGAGCGCCGGAAGCACGTACTCCGCCTCGTCCGCAGGGGCGGTTGCCACCGTCCAGGCCTCGGCGTCGGCCCTGATCTCCGGCATCCGGGCGTCTCGCATGATGTTCTGCACCGTCTTGAGTGACGGCGCACGGTCGGCGAATCGCTCATCGGCAGCTATCTTTTCGGTGATCTTCGGGCCGGACCATTCCTTCCGCGCGAGATCCTTGACAGCCGCGACGATATCGGGATCCGTTCGCGGCCTGCCTATCCGTTTTTGCGCCATAAGGCCTCCGAATGGGTGCGTCGATGGCTTGGAGTGGAGTTTGCGCGCCGTGTACCGTCGTTGTCAATGGACTGTATGCATCCGCTTACGTCCAAGACACGAGGTGACCCGACCGTGACTCACACGCGCATTGAGCCCGCACTTCTCAGCGTTGACGAGGCGGCAGCGTTTCTCGGCATTGGCCGCTCTAAGGCTTACGAGCTCGCACGTAGCGACGAGCTCCCGGGGATTGTCCGGGTTGGCCGCTCACTGCGCGTGAGCCGCCGGCGACTCGAGGAATGGATCGAACGGGAAAGCGGCGAGCCTGTCGCCGCGGGGCGCTGATGGCGCCGGCATCCGGAGGTCGGGCAGCTCCATCCACGATTGCCCGGCTCGCGCAACTACTGCTCACGAAGAAGGCGCCGGCCCTGCTGAAGGCCGACGCCTCGGAGGTAGTGAATCGTGCTTCACCACGACCACACCCGACCTCCTGATAGTACACCCCTCGTCACCGAACGCCTCCGGTGCCCTGCCGCGTCGTGGGGTGAGCTTTTGCTCCTCGAGCCGGCGTTGGCGCAGGTCGCCGAATTGATCGACCTGCTCGACAGTCGGGATTGGCCCTGGACCTACGCCGCTGTTCACGACTACGCGTCGTTGTTGGTTGGCTGGGACCGGCGGGCGCCCCGACTTCGACCACTGACGGATGTCGAGCGCTGGTTGCGGACCTCCGAGGCGTTTGACCTGGCGCTCGACCACCTGATCGACCGACTGGAGGCGGCAGCATGACCGCCGCCATCCCGACCACCGACTTCATCCGTGCGCTCTGGCAGCCCGGTGACGTGCGCGAGGTGCGGATCCCCAAGTACGACGGCGTCAAGACGGCCGCGGGCTGGTTCGACGATCCCGACCTGCTGGCCGGTGCGGTTGACGGCTGGGACGGCAAGGCGAATGTCTACATCACCCTGAACCCGGTCAATCCGGCCCTCCTGGCACGAGCCAGCAACCGCATCCAGAAACCGGCTAGGGCGACCACCAGCGACCGGGATACCGCTCGTCGGCGATGGCTGCTGGTCGATCTCGACCCTGAGCGTCCGGCCGGGATCAGCTCCACCGAGCAGGAGCGCGAGGCGGCCCATCACAAAGCGCAGGAGGTCTACCTGTATCTCCTCGAGCAGGACTGGCCGACCCCGATCAGCGGCATGTCGGGCAACGGCTACCAGCTCCTGTACCCGATCGACCTGCCGAACGATGACGACTCACGCCAGCTGGTGGAGGGCGTCCTGGCGCACCTGAACGCAAAGTTCAGCGATGCGGCCGTGAAGATCGACACCGCGGTCGGCAACGCGGCGCGCATCAGCTGCCTGTTCGGGACCATGAAGGTCAAGGGCGACGATGGCCCGGAACGTCCGCACCGCCGCTCGCAGCTACTCGCCGGGCCGGCCGAGCTGATCCCCGTCCCGCCCGAGCGGCTCCAGGCACTCGTCCCGGCCAGCAACGGGCATACTCCGACCTCGACCTACACGATCAGGTCGATGCCCGTCGGGTGGGTGAAGGACTGGCTCGACGCGGCGCGGGTCACCTACCGCGAACACGCCACGGACGGCGTCGCCTGGTACCGGCTCCGGGTCTGCCCGGCGCATCCCGATGACGACATCGATGGCGACTGCGGCGCGGCCGAGCTGCCTGGAGGCGCGGCCGTCTTCAAGTGCTTCCACGACCGGGGCAAGGACAAGGACTGGAAGTGGCTCCGGGCGGCGCTGAAGCTCGAGCCGCCGAAGATCGAGTTCACGGCGGGCACACTGGTCGACAAGGCTGATCCTCCCTCCACCTTCCAACCGCCGGCGGTGGCCGAATCGACCACATCGGTTGAGCTCAACCTAGTCGATTACCTGGCCGCCGTCGAAGCCTTCCTGACCCGCTACGTCGCGTTCCCGTCCGAGCACGAACCGGTCGCCGTCGCGCTGTGGGTCGCGCATGCGCACCTGGTCGAGCAGTTCGACACCTCGCCGATCTTGGCCATCACCAGCGCCGAGCTGCGATCGGGCAAGACGAGGGTGCTCGACTGCCTGGAGCTGCTGGTACCCCAGCCCGAGCGCTCGATCACACCCAGCGAAGCAGTGCTCTACACCATCCTCTCGGAGCGGCCGCGGCCCACCCTGCTGCTCGATGAGGTCGACGCGATCTTCGGGCCGCGGACCAATGACCGGAACGAGGGGGTGCGGGCGATCCTCAACTCGGGCAACCGCAAGGGGACGTCCGTACCTAGGGTCAAGCTCGAGGGGCGCCGGCGCGAGGTCGAGCGCTTCGACGTGTTCGGGCCAAAGGCCATCGCCGGCATCGGCAACCTACCGACCACCGTCGCCGACCGCGCCATCCCGATCCGCATGAAGCGCCGAGCGCCCGCTGAGAAGGTCGAACGGTTCCGCGATCGCCAGGCACGCGCCGAGTCGGCCGGCATCCGGTTCCCTGTGCTCACCGTACCGCTTGTACCGGATGTACCGGTTCCGGAGGCACTAAACGACAGGGCCGCCGACAGCTGGGAGCCGTTGCTGTCGATCGCTGACACGGTGGGCCAGGCCTGGCCGGAGCGAGCTCGTCTTGCTGCGCTTGAGCTCTCCTGCGAGGTGGTGGTAGATAGTAGTGGGATCCGTCTGCTAACGGATATTCGAGACGCGTTCAACGACCTAACCGTCGACCATCTCAGCACGCACGATCTGCTCCGCTACCTACACGACTTGGACGAAGCGCCATGGGGTGACTGGTACGGCAAGCCGTTGTCAGCTCGTGCGCTCAGTCGACTGCTCGAGCCGTACAGGGTGCGACCGACGCAGCGTCGGGTGGCGGGCGGCATGATGCGCGGCTACTTCCGGTTGGAGTTCACCGACGCCTGGGCGCGCTACGTACCTGCTCGGGAAACCGGTACAAGCGGTACACCCGGTACACCCGGTACACCGCGACTGTGGGAACAGGGCACTGGTGAGGCTGAGGTAGACGTTTTAGACGTGTCACCTAGTGTTGGCGGAGTTTCCATCGCGCGTAGGGAACCTGAAAAAAGCGCCACTACTGGAAAAACGTCTACAAACGTCTACGTCTCGCAGCTGCCCGAGACTGAGGAAGAGCTAGCGCAGCTCGCCTGGGAAGCGAGACGGCCATGAGGCGGCTCATTTGGCTCCGCTGGCAGCCGCTCAGCCATCCACCCCGGCACCTCATGGTCCCGTGCTTGTCGTGCGGCAGGGCGGCCGTCAACGAGTCCAACCGCCTTGCACCGTGAGGGATGGCTGGAGTCGAGTGTCGGCCGGCATCGGCGCTACCTGTGCGGTGAGTGCGCCACGGTGACGCGATGACCGATCGCCACGTGAAGCGAACGGTTTGTCGCTGCTCGCTGTGCGAGGCAGCGTATGACGGCCGGCCGTCAGATGAGCACGACCACGCTGTGGTTTCGTATGACGAGAGCGCGAAGATCGATGGCTGAAAACAAGAGGGCGATTTTTAGGGGCGATGCCCCCACCAATACCATGCTCGCCCTGAAAACGCGCAAGCAGGCCGTGAAATTTTCCTCCAGGGGCAAAAAACAATTCCGCCGGGGCAAAAAACAGGCCTGGGCGATGTCTAGGCCATGATCCGGAAGAACCCACCCGAGCAACTAAGTGAGCGGTCCCGCGCCCGCTGGCCGGGCTTCGTCGCCGACCTCGCTGCGGTCTCCGGTGCCGCAGAGCTCGACGTCGAGCTGCTGGCGGATGTCCTGGCCGCGGAGGATCGTCTCGCCGAGGTGCAGGCCATCCTGAGCGAGTTCGGCCTCATCACCCTCGGCAGCACGGGTCAGCCTCGGCCCCATCCCCTGCTGGCGATCGAGAGCGTCCTGCGCCGGGACATTGCGGCGGGCTGGGAGCGGCTGGGACTGACACCCAATCGCCGCAGCTCGGTCCGCGTCACCAGGGCCGGGCGGATCGTCTCCGACTAAGGTGGCTCGCCCCGTCGGCTCAGCAGCTCGTCACCTCATCGCTACGTTGCCCGCGGTCCTGGCGGACACCAGGCGCCCGATCTACGCCAGGGAGATCTATGCGGCCTGGGTGGAGCTCGCAGCCAGCCTCGGCCTGCACCCAGGCAATCTCGCGGACGTCGAGCGGGCCGTCTTCGTCGTTATCGGTTCTGCGATTCGCCCCCTGCGGCGGATCGAGTGCGCCCTGGTTCTCGACGAGCTCGAGCTGATGGTAAGGCGACGGCGCCCGATGTGGCGCATCGAGCTTGCGCCGGATGGCGCTCCGTTCCTGAGCGTCGATCCTGAGGGGTTGGTCGACAACTGGGCCGCGGCGGGCAAAGAGCAGCGCGCCGCCGGTGAGCGGTACCGCCGCTGCCGCATCCAGGCTGCCGTCGCCGCTCGCCCGGCCGAGCTGAGCCTCGAGCGCGCCGCACATCGTCGCGGCCTTTCCCCCCGCACCGCGCGGCGCTGGGCGCAGGATCCTGCGCCGCCGGAGTTACAGGGGTGCAACAGGGCCTCTGATGGCCGCCCTAACCCCCGCAAACGGGCTGGATACTCAATCGCATGACGATCATGGCCGCCCAGACTGAGCTCGATGCCTTCGCCGCTCGGCGCGCCGAGCTCGCGGCTGGCGTCCGACGCCTGGAGGCGCACCGAGCCGAGCTCGACTCGGCGCTCACCGACGCCATCGGCGAGCAGCTGTTCGAGGGCCGCTCAACCTCAAAGAAGCAGGAGTCGCTCAAGCGCCAGATCGGCGAGCTCGACGACGACCTAACCCCCCAGCGGCGTGCCCTGGAGCAGGCGCAGGAGCTCTTTATCCGCGCCGAACAGGCAGCGGCCAGGCGGCAGTACGAAGCCGCGGGCGTAGCCCGAGAGTCCCTCCTCGCCGATTTTCGCTCAAGCCTGGCGGAGCTGGCCGACGCAGTCGAGGCCCTAATCGCCGTCAACCGCCGGCTGCGTGAGATCGAGGATCGCGATCGGGCGGCGTATGAGGCCCAACGAGCGGCCGTTGCGCTCGGTCGCCTCGACCAGGAGGTCGTCAGCGCACTGCCCGGCGCAGGCCTTGACATGGCCTTGCTGGAGGCGCTGGCCGCGGAGGTCCGGAAGGATCTGGCACGCGGATGATCGGGTACCCGTTCGCGACCCGCAAGCTAGCCAACCTGGGCGTGAGGCCTGGTGAGGCGAACTCGATGAGCCGCGAGCGGGCAGTCGATCCGCCGGAGGGCGACGCATGCCTCTGAGAGACGATCCGGTCATCGCTGGGTTCGGCGTCAAGGTCGCACCGAGCTACCAGGAGATCCCCGAGCGCGAGGTCGCGTCGATGCGCGCCCTGGCCGCCGCCATCCAGCGCAAGGTGTGGGCCGGCTCACCGTGGCGGCCCTTCGTGACGCTGGGCCTGCTGCCGGAGGACGTCACGAGGTACCAGCTCGGGCGCGGCGGATCGCCTACGGGGGTCGATCCGACCGTCAACCTGACCGGCCCGACCGGCCTGATCGCGGGCTACTGGACTCGCCTCGACCACGCCCCGACCACGCCGCCGGGCGATGTGACCTGGACCGCCACAAACCCGGTCACCCCCAAAGAGCTTTTGACCATGACGACCCTGACCAACGAGAACTACAGCGTGCTGGTCGGCTTCGAGGCACTCGACGAGAGCGGCGTGCCGGAGATCAGCGAGCGCACGGTGGATCCCATCATCGCCAACGAGCTGGCGGGCGCCATCATCCGGACCGAGAACCTGGCGTTCGCCACCGGCGCCGCCTCGACTGCGGACCCGTTCCACGGGCTCAGCTCGATGAGCGGCTTCAGCACCCAGGCCGCGACCGCCAACCTGATCGACGATCTGCTCGATGCGATCGGCACCCTGCGCGCGGCGAAACGGCCGCCCAACGTCAGCTTTGCCCCGACCAACCACGTCAAAAAGCTCAGAAAGCTCAAGGGCTCGACCGGCGGCGCCTACCTCATCGAGCCCGACGCGCCGCTGGTCGTCGACGGCGTGCCGATCGTGCCGCTCGACGGGCTGGCCAACAGCGCTGGTTCGGTGGCGTACGTCGGTGACTTTCGCAAGATCGTGGTCCTGTTCCGCTACCTCCCGAACGGGATGCTGCTGATGCTGGCCAAGTCGGACTACGGCTCCAACTTCGCGGTCGACAAGACCAGCGTGCGGGCCATCGAGCGACTCGATCAGAACGTCATCCCCGGCTCCGAGCCCTCGTTCGTCAAGATCACCGGCGTCGACGCCTCCTAGCGCGCCATGCGCCCGATCCGGGACTGGTCCGACGTTGTGCGCAGCCGCCCTGACGGCCGCGCCGAGATCGCCGACCTGCCTGCCTTCAAGGCCCTCATCGGCCTCGAGGTGCGCCAGGCGCTGCTCGAGCAGGTAGCCGACAGCCGCGGGCTCAAGAACCTAGAGACGCAACGCTGGGCCGCCGAACAGGCGCGCAAGGCGGACGCCTATCTGCGCTCGATTGCTGAGCAGCTGCACCTCTCTGAAGAGGAGGCGTTTAGGCGCTGGGGCATCCGCCCCAAGCCCGGGCCGAGAGCGGCGCATGCCAAAGCGTGACGACGGGGTGGCCTTCGATTCCCGGTCAGATCGCCGCCGCGGCGGTGAAGCCCCCGAGCAGCCGGCGGGTCGTCACGCCGGCCACTTCCACTCCCCCCCCCAGCCCTAGGGCCGCACTGAAAATGGCTGTTGACAGAGCAGTACCGTGGTACTACAAGGCTATGTTCTAGGCCCATAAGGGCTGAGCAGACTTGAGGGACCATGACGCTGCTCGAACGGCTCGAAACCCCACTCGAGGGTCAGAGCATCGATGACACTTTGCAGGATGTGCTCCGCGGTGTGCCGGGAGCTGTCGGCCTGGGCGTCGAGCACGGTCCGGTAGGCACGCGGGCAATGCTCGTTGTGGATGACCGGCGGGCCGACTTCTATGACGCCGAGGTAGACGCGATGGGGCGACTGCTCCAGATTCGCGCTCTCTACCCAACAGCTCCGCGAGAGCATGGTTTCGCTGGGAGGCTGAAGCTGAGCCGCAGGGCAAGCGCTGTCGCAACTGCCTGCGGGCCTCGATAAAGGGCGCAGTAAGCGACCCTCTGTAGGGTCGAACCGGGGGGCCGCGGCGGCGTTGACGGCGGATGGCATCAGCGACCATGCGGAACCGTGCAGGCGACCCCGGCCCCGGCTCCCCGACGCTGAGCGCCCGGTACCACCACGTCAGCGGGACGTATTGGCGCTTCGAGCCGTCCGCATTAGGTGAACACAGCATGCTGCATCGGTGAGCGAGCCGGACCCCAATCCCGATGCCCCGCCAGCGGCAATCGGCCAAACCTGGCTGACCCCTGGCGTCCGCGGGATCGGGCTCGCCAGCCTCCTGTCGGACCTCGGTCACGAGATCCCGACGGCCCTGCTCCCCTCGTTCCTCGTCACGGCGCTTGGCGCACCGGCTGCCGCACTCGGGCTCATCGAAGGCCTGGCGGACGCCCTCAGTGGGATCGCCAAGGTCGTCGGTGGCGCGCTGGCGGACGATCCTGGTCGGCGGCGGTCGATCGCGGTCGGCGGCTACACCCTGACGGCGGTGCTGTCCGCACTGATCGGTCTGTCAACCGCCGTCTGGCAGGTCGCGATCTTCCGGACGGCCGCGTGGACCGCACGGGGGATCCGCGGCCCGTCACGCAACGCCCTCCTCGCCGACGCCGTGGATCCCGCCGCCTACGGTCGCGCCTATGGCTTTGAGCGAGCGATGGACAATGCGGGTGCGGTCCTCGGACCGCTTTTGGCGCTCGGCCTCGTCGCGCTGATCGGGATCCGCCAGGCGATCTTGCTGTCGGTCATCCCGGGGCTGCTGGCGGCCGTCGCGATTGTGTACGCCGTGCGCCACCTCCAGCGTCCCCGGGAGCGTCACACGGCGCCCCTCCGGATCGTGGTCCGGCCGCTCCTCCACGGCCCTCTCGGACGACTCCTCGTCTCGGTGTCTCTGTTCGAGGCGGGAAACGTGGCGGCGACCCTGCTGATCCTGCGGACGAGCGAGCTGCTCGCGCCGAGCCTGGGAATCGACGGCGCGACCACGGTTGCGATCGCCCTGTATGTCGCCTACAACGTAGCCGCGACTCTGACGGCGGTCCCCGCCGGACGGGTGGCAGATGCCCGCGGTGCGCGACTTGTCTTCGCAGGAGGCGTCGCCTGTTTCGCTGCGGCCTACCTGACGTTCGCATTCGGATCGGGCGTCGTCATCCTCGGGGCGGCGTTCGTGGCGGCGGGTGTCGGAATCGGAGCGGCGGAGACGGCCGAGAATGCCGCCATCGCAGGGCTTGCTTCCACCGAGCTACGCGGCTCAGCCTTCGGGCTCTTGGCCGGGATCCAGTCGGCCGGCGACTTCATCGCCTCGGCCGTCGTCGGCCTGGTCTGGACGCTCGTCAGCTC
>JALYTG010000032.1:10950-14463 GCA_030854405.1 Chloroflexota bacterium
GGCATCGCGGCTCTGCTCATGGGGGCCGTGCTCGTCACGATGGGGATTGACCAGCGCCGTCGCGGATAGGTACCCCGAGCAATCTGCGCGGGCCGCGCACGACACAGATCTGCCACTCGGGGGGCAGGGTGGCCGCAGCGGCGTCCAGGACTGCGTCATGCCCTTTGGCATGAGCCGAAGGATACCGGCGCTGCACGCCTTGATGCGCTGCGAGGGCCACTGCCCCACTAGGACCGGGTGTACGCTGGGCCATGACTGATTGGACCAGTCTTTCTTCATGGCCCCGCACAGGTCCAATCTGTGTCGGGGCCATCAGCTTTCCCGGTTCGGGAAGGCAGGAGGTAGGTGCCATGAGCACCGCAACGACCCCGGGGCGCGTCGTCCGCGTCGATTCCCTGTCACGCCTCGCCGGTCACGAGTATTCGCTCGGGTGCATTTGCGAAGGGCTGGTCAGCGCGGCGACCGATCTCCCCATCGAGGCCTTCAAGGGCGAGGGCCTGTTTCCTGACGACGGGGTCCACCCGGTGATGCAGAAGTGGTACGCCCTGCTGGACGAGGCCGTCGATGAGGTCGCCGTCCAGGTGGCCGATCTGCTCGATGCCGCGCTCGCCAAGCGGCTGCCATGGGAGGCGCAGCGATGACGATGACCATGAGGCCCCTGCCGGACCCACGGCCTGAGCCCCTCACCATTACGAAGCTCGATCGAGACAAATGGGATTCGGATGGTGACATCGCAGACGGGCAAGGACTCGGCTTTGCGGCGTGCGGTTTCACGGCCGAGCAGTTCGATGCGCTGCCCGACGATCATCCCGGCGTTATCGCCTGGGAGCGGGTCGTGGACGCGGCCATCGCCGAGATCAACCCCCAGGTCGGGGAGCTGCTGTACCAGGCGCTGCAGCGGCGCCTGCCGTGGACGTGGGAGTCTGACCGCTAACCCGGGGCGCGTAGCATGGGGGTGTGGTCCGCTTCATTCTCCCCCGATGGAGCGGGCCGCTTGGCTCCTGGTGGCGATTAAGGCGGCTCATTCAGAGCACGAGACGTGTACAAAGTCGGTTTTGGGATCCTGGCGGTCATTCTGACCGGCTGCAACCCGATCACTGAGATCGATTGCGGCCCCGTGCCGGAACCACAATGTAGTCAGCAGGTGGATTTTGCGCTCAAAGACGCCCCGCACAACTGGCCGGGCAAGACGATCCGGGGCATTCAGTTGCGCGAAAGCGGTTGGTATGTGTACTTCACCGACGGCACTCGGGGGCTCGTCATCCTAGATTAGCTACAGTTTTGGGCCATAAGGGGCGCGTACGCTCCCTCGGGCCGGGGCGACGTTGACGGCGGATGGCATCGGCGCCGATGCGCTTAGGCGGACCGCAGTTCAGCCGCAGTCGCCGCGGCTACACTCGCCGAATCGTGAGAACGAGATCACTCGCTGTACTCGTGTTGGCCTCGTTAACGGCGTGCGGGTCGGTCGAGTCCTCAAGCACGCAACCGAGTCCGACCGAGCCCGCGCGCACTGAGAACCCGGAGAGTCGGCTGTCCTTTGCCCCGCTCAACATCGACGATGCGATCGCTTACCTCGAGGCCTTCGATCTGACCTGCGTCCGGGGGGTGGGTCCCGCTGGCCCCGACGCGCCGGCTACCGGTCTGCAGGGGGCGCAGTGCAGTGCAGAGCTGCCGAAGGCCGGCGCCCGCCTGGGGGTCTTCATCAACTACTGGCCCGACGGCGGGGTTTCGTCGCTGAGCGCGAGCAGCCTCCCTCTCGACCGCGATGCGCAGACGGAGATCGATCCGGTCTTCCGAACACGCTGGATCCGGTACGTCGCGGGCATCAGCTATTCCGGCGCCAATCCGGCCCTATCCCAGAGCTGGGTCCTGGAGAACACGGCGGATACGTGCCCAACGACGCCGATCTGCAGCCTAGAGGTCGGGGACGGGACTATCACGCATGTTCCCGGCATCCGCAACGCCGATCAGCTTTCCTGGCTCATCCGCCGCCGCTAACGAAGCGCTCGAGCGCCGGCTGTCGCGGACCCGACAAGCCGAACGATAAAGGGGCGCATTTAGGGAGAGGCCGGTGCGACGTTGACGGCGGATGCCATCGGCGACGATGCGGACCGTGCAGGCGACCCGGACACCGCCGCTACAGCTCCGCCGCCGCAGTCCCGCCGCAGGCCCCCGGTAAGAGAATCGCACTGCGATGAGCGAGCGCAGCGAGGCAGCTGAACCCGGAACGAGTCTGACGCGCGCCGGGGTGATCTACGCGGTGCTGGCCGCGGCCTCGGCAGCGCTCCTGCTATTCCTTCCGGTCTTGCTGCTGGGCATCACCATGTCCGTCGTTGCATCCGTCATGCGCGGCGAAGTCGTCGCCTGGCGGGGGAGCGTCGACCTTGGGTACGCATTCGTCGGGATTCCGGCGCTGCTCGGGGTGTTCCTCCTCATTCTCCCCTCCCGGCTGTTCCGGGCGGCCGGTCGCCGCCTGGGGAGTCGGCGAGCCATCCGGCTGGTTGGCGGCCTCCTGGTGGCCTGGAATGCCGGAGTGGCAGTGATCTGGGCCTGGCAGGCTACGTCGGGGCCCACCCCGGCACTACAGGGTGACGCAATCTGGTACGCCGTAGGGTTTGGGATCACCGCGATCGTGATCCTGATCGCCACCGTCGTGGCCGAGAAGCGCGCGGTGGGCGCCGCGGTCGCTCTCTCCGGGGGGCTGGCCGTCGGCCTCGTCGCCCTCGTGGTCGCGCTCGTCTCAGTCTGGGGCAGCCCGCCGAGGATCCCGCCCGGTGCCCAAACCGTGCACATCGTGGTCACTGCCTCCGAGGTCCGCCTCGAGCCAGCCTCGGTGCACAGCGGCCCGGTCTACTTCGTAGTCGACAGACCGGATGACCCGGGCGAGCACGCCGGCTTCGCTTTCGTCAGCGCAGGATATGGGTCCCAGTGTCCCCCCTGCAATGCGCCACTCCCCCTCAGCGACGACGCGGTGGCGCGCCTCGCCCAGGGCGACTACCAGGGGACCGGTACCGAGGAGGGGTGGGGGCGCTATGCAAAGTTCCCGCTGCTCGAGGGGAAGTACGCCTCCCTCACCGGCCCCGGCGGTGCTGAACCCGGTGTCCCCCCGCATTAGATCACAGTCCTCGAGGTCACGCGCTGACTGATGCGGGACGACGCGCACCCAGAGTTGACGGCAGACGTTCGCAGGATTTGGAAGAGGAGCGGGAAGCCGCCTACGAGGGCTCTGACTAATGCCCTCGAGCAGGTATCGAAGGTCCCCTGACCGATGACGACCGGGCGCCAGTTATGCGGTCAGTGAGCGCTGTGCTAACGAATTCGGCCGGCCGCCGAACAGGTTAAGCGGTCAGATTGAGCGTGAAAGTGGCCGTTGGTGGGCGACACTGGACTCGAACCAGTGACCTCTTGCATGTCAAGCACCTCCGCCTGAGCGCTGTGCTACGAGCGTGGGAGGCCGAGCGAAAACGCCTCAGTTATACGGTCACGAAACTCGTCGTCTGGATCCCCCACCAT
>JALYTG010000165.1 GCA_030854405.1 Chloroflexota bacterium
GCCCTGGGGCGCCCCGTCACCGCGCCTGCCCGCCGCCGCAGGTTGATCGACAGCACCCAGCCGCACAGCACCAGAACCGCCGAGGCCGCGAGCTGGGCGTAGAAGCCATCCGTCAACGTCGCCTTTGCACCGGCGAAAGCGATGCCCGCCGTCCCGGCGTCAAGACCTTTTGGAAGGTCGATTGCGAGGCTGATCGCGATCCCGATCAGGCCGATCACTGAGACCAGCCGGCCAAGCCGCCAGCGGCCGCTGATCAGGGCAACAACAGCGATCGCGAGAGCGATGGCGGCGAGTGGGACAAGCACGTAGGCATGCGCGTCTCCGGCGAGGACCCGGCTGGTTTGGGGTGGCGGTGCGATCGTGCTCACCTGCGAATACTGCGGCTGGCCCACCTGGACACCGCGGTAGTCGACGAACTGCGAGTAGGCCAGGCAAGCGGCGGCGGCGGCGGTCACGACCACCAACACGCGCTCGGGCGTTGCGTAGCGCTCGGCCAGCGCCAGGGAACGCCCTCCAACCGACCTGATGCCCGCGAACAAATCGGTGATCAGGCGTGCGACGAGGGCGGCGAGTCGCAGCGGCCAGGCGAGCAGCCAGGCGAGCGCCCGGCCGATCCCGCCAAGCAGGCGCCGCGCACCCGGTCCCGTCTGTCGCACGGTTGCGCGGCCCCCACTCGCCGACGCGGCGCGAAGCCCGCCGAAACGAGGTAGGCGAAGTCGTCGTCGACGCCGGCCGGAATCGGCAGGGACGCGGCTGACCCGTGAGCGTCGAGGTTGAAACTCGCGGCTCGGGGGGCGCTCTTCGGCCGTCTGCTCGGGCTGGCTGGCTTCCGGCGCTTCCTTTGGCTGCTGCTCGGTGCTCTCGCTCCCATACGCGAGGCGCTCCCTCTGGACCAGCCGTTGACGGCGGACGCGGGCCCGCGAGGTGCGGCTCTTGCGACGCCTGAGGGGGCTCATCCCTCTGCTATCATCGCGCGCTCGCCCAGGCGTCGCTCAGGCATGCCGCGAGTCGGCCGGAGGACGCCCCTTCGACCAATGGATAGCCGCCACGCATAGTCGCCTGTCCCGTCGCGAGTGAACGCTGCGTCGGGCCCGTCAGGGCCTTTTTTGTGCCCGAAATCCACTTCACCTTTGAACACTCTCTCCACGCCCTGCCTCACCTAGCGACAGACTTTACGCACCTATGGCACGCAATTTCGCACTAGAGAAGACCAGAAACATCGGAATCATGGCGCACATCGACGCCGGGAAGACCACTACGACCGAGCGGATCCTCTACTACACCGGTCGCACCCACAAGATGGGGGAGGTCCACGAGGGCGCTGCGGTCATGGACTGGATGGAGCAGGAGCAGGAGCGCGGGATCACGATCACCTCGGCGGCGACCGCGTGCGAATGGCGCGACCACCGCATCAACATCATCGACACCCCCGGCCATGTCGACTTCACGGTCGAGGTGGAGCGCTCGCTGCGCGTGCTTGACGGGGCGATCGCGATCTTCGACTCCGTAGCGGGTGTGGAGCCGCAGTCGGAGACCGTCTGGCGCCAAGCCGACAAGTACCGCGTCCCCCGCGTCGCCTACGTGAACAAGATGGACCGCACCGGGGCCGACTTCGAGGGCTCGGTGGAGACGATGCGGACCCGCCTCGGCGCCCATCCGCTGCCGATCCAGCTTCCGATCGGCCTGGAGGCTGGCTTCGAGGGCGTCGTCGACCTGATTGAGATGAAGGCGCTGGTCTGGAAGGACGAGCTGGGCACCGAGTTCGAGTACCAGGAGATCCCCGAGGAACTTCGCGAGCAGGCCGAGCAGCACCGCACCGAGCTGATCGAGGCCTGCGCCGACTACGACGACGCGCTGATGGAGGCCTACCTCAACGAGGAGGAGATCCCCCACGAGCGAATTGCCCAGTCGCTGCACAAGGCGACCCTCGACATCAAGGTGACGCCGGTGCTGTGCGGCTCCTCGTTCAAGAACAAGGGTGTGCAGCCGCTGCTCGATGCGATCGTCGAGCTGCTGCCCTCCCCGCTGGAGGTTCCCCCCTTGACGGGGATCGAGCCTCCAAAGAAGGGGGAGGACGGCACCGGCAAGGAGGCCGCGCGCCCGGCCGACGACGACGCCCCCTTCGCGGCGCTGGCCTTCAAGGTGATGGCCGACCCCTACGTCGGCAAGCTGACCTACTTCCGCGTCTACTCCGGCAAGCTCTCGGCCGGCAGTCGGGTGCTCAACGCCTCCAACGGACGCACCGAGCGGATCGGGCGGTTGCTGATGATGCACGCCAACCACCGTGAGGAGATCGAGGAGTGCTACGCGGGCGACATCTGCGCCGGGGTCGGCCTCAAGCAGACCAGCACCGGCGACACCCTCGCCGCCCCCGACGCTCCGATCTTGTTGGAGACGATCGAGTTCCCCGAGCCTGTGATCGCGGTCGCGATCGAGCCCAAGACCAAGGTCGACCAGGAGAAGCTTGGCGCCGCGCTGGCCCGTCTAGCGGAGGAGGATCCGACTTTCCAGGTCCAGACCGACGAGGAGACCGGGCAAACCCTGATCCACGGCATGGGCGAGCTGCACCTGGAGGTGATCGTCGAGCGGATGCTGCGTGAGTTCCACGTCGACGCCAACGTCGGCAAGCCCCAGGTCGCCTACCGCGAGACGATCCGCAAGGCCGTCACCAAGGTGCACGGGCGCTTCGTGCGCCAGACCGGCGGCCGTGGCCAGTACGGCCATGTGGTGATCAACCTCGAGCCGGCTCCCGGCGAGGGCTTTGACTTCGTCAACAACATCAAGGGCGGGGTGATCCCCTCCGAGTTCCTGCCCGCCGTCGAGCAGGGCATCGAGGAGGCGCTGGAGAACGGCGTCAAGGCGGGCTACCCGATGGTCGACGTGCGGGTTGAGCTGATCGACGGCTCCTACCACGACGTCGACTCCTCCGAGATGGCCTTCAAAGTGGCCGGCTCGATGGCCGTGCAGGAGGCTGCCAAGAAGGCGAACCCGGTCCTACTTGAGCCGCTGATGTCGGTCGAGGTGGTTACACCCGAGGAGTTCCTCGGCGTCGTGAATGGCGATCTCCATCGGCGCCGCGGCCATGTGCAGGGCCAGGAGCAGCGCGGCAACGCGATCGTCGTACAGGCTTTCGTGCCGCTGGGCGAGATGTTCGGCTACGCGACCGACCTGCGCTCCTCGACCCAGGGCCGTGCCACCTACACGATGCAGTTCGAGCGCTACGAGCAGGTGCCGGCCAACATCGCCCAGGAGATCATCGAGCATCAGGCCGGAGAACCCGTCGGCGCCGCAACATGACCCCCACCCGCCGGACGCGGCGCCTACGGCGCGGCGCCAAAACACCTATATTTCCGAGGTTCGCCGCAAGGCGGATCGACGCACGCTGAACGCCCCGGAAAACAGCCAACCAAGCCCAAAGGAGAGCGATGTCCAAGGAGAAGTTTGAGCGCGATAAGCCGCATGTGAATGTCGGCACCATCGGTCACATCGACCATGGCAAGACGACGCTGACGGCCGCGATCACAAAGACGCTCTCCGAGAAGGGCGGCGGCACCGAGGAGCGCAGCTTCGACTCGATCGACAACGCGCCGGAGGAGAAGGAGCGCGGAATCACGATCGCCACCTCGCACGTCGAGTACGAGACCGAGAAGCGCCACTACGCGCACGTCGATTGCCCCGGCCACGCCGACTACGTCAAGAACATGATCACCGGCGCGGCGCAGATGGACGGGGCGATCCTGGTCGTCTCCGCGGCCGATGGCGTGATGCCGCAGACCCGCGAGCACATCCTGCTGGCGCGGCAGGTGAACGTCCCGCACGTGGTCGTCTTCCTCAACAAGATCGACCAGGTCGACGACGAGGAGCTGATCGAGCTGGTCGAGGAGGAGGTCAAGGACCTGCTCAAGGAGTACGAGTTCCCGGGAGACGAGACGCCGATCATCAAGGGTTCGGCGCTGAAGGCGCTGGAGGGCGACGAGGAGGCCAAGCAGGCGATCTTCGAGCTCACCGACGCCCTCGACAGCTACATCCCCGAGCCGGTGCGCGAACTCGACAAGCCGTTCCTGTTGCCGATCGAGGACATCTTCTCGATCACCGGCCGCGGGACGGTCGCGACCGGTCGCGTCGAGCAGGGCATCGTCAACACCGGTGACGAGGTCGAGATCGTCGGCATCAAGCCGACCTCCAAGACGGTCGTCACCGGCGTCGAGATGTTCCGCAAGATCCTCGACCAGGGCCAGGCGGGCGACAACATCGGTGCCCTGCTTCGCGGCACCAAGCGGGAGGAGATCGAGCGCGGCCAGGTGCTCTGCAAGCCCGGCTCGATCACCCCGCACACGAAGTTCAAGGCGGAGGTCTATTGCCTGAAGAAGGAAGAGGGTGGACGCCACACCCCGTTCTTCTCCGGGTACAGGCCGCAGTTCTATTTCCGCACGACCGACGTCACGGGCGTCGCCAACCTCCCCGAGGGGACCGAGATGGTGATGCCGGGAGACAACGTCGAGATGACGATCGAGCTGATTCAGCCGATCGCCATGGACCAGGGCCTTCGGTTCGCGATCCGCGAGGGCGGGCGCACCGTTGGCTCCGGGGTGGTTGCCGACATTGTCGAGTAGCCACAGAGGGCGGGCAGAGTCCCGCCCTTTCGCTGCCTAGGGGCAGCGGGACAACTGCAAGGACATACGACCGGGGCGGCGCCCCACCAGCAGTAGGGGCGGCGCCCCTTCCGCGCGAGAAGGACCAAGAGAAAAACCGACCGTGTCAGCCATAGCAGGACAGAAAATCCGCATCAGACTGAAGGCGTACGACCACGACGCCATAGATCGCGCTGCCCGCGAGATCGTCGAGACGGCGGAGCGCACCGGCGCCACGGTGTCCGGCCCGGTTCCCCTGCCCACCGAGAAGAACGTCTACTGCGTGATCCGCTCCCCGTTCAAGGACAAGGACTCGCGCGAGCACTTCGAGATCCGTACCCACAAGCGGCTGATCGACATCAATCAGCCGACCCCGAAGACGGTGGATTCCCTCCAACGATTGGATGCCCTACCGGCCGGAGTTGACATTGAAATCCGCCTGTAACCCGTTCCTCGTTCCTCGTTCCTCGGGGCTCGGGCTCCGACCAAGGAACCAGGAACAAGGAACAAGGAACTTCTGATGCCAGCAATCATCGGTCGAAAACTCGGAATGACCCAAGTCTTCACGGACGTTGGAACGGTAGTTCCCGTTACCGTGATCGAAGCCGGACCGTGCCCGGTGACCGCGATCCGCGACCCCGAGCGCGACGGTTACTCGGCCGTTCAGCTTGCCTTCGGCGAGGTCGCAGAGCGCAAGCTAAGCAAGGCCGAGCTTGGGCACCTCAAGAAGGCCGGTGCAGGTCCGCTCCGGACCGTGGTCGAGTTCCGCGACGCCGACCTGGGCGGCGAGGAGGGACCGAAGGTGGGCGAGACCGTCACCGTGGAGTCCTTTGAGCCGGGACAGAAGATCAAGGTCTCGGGGGTCGGGATCGGCAAGGGCTTTGCGGGCACGATCCGCCGCCACAACTTTCACCGCGGCCCGGTCAGCCACGGCTCGCACAACGTCAGGGCGCCGGGCTCGATCGGCGCCAGCGCCGACCCCGCGCGGGTATTCAAAGGCACGCGG
>JALYTG010000033.1 GCA_030854405.1 Chloroflexota bacterium
CAAGACGGTGCAGACGCATCGCGCGGCGCTCATGGACCGACTCGGCGTCCACGACGTCACAGGCATCGTGCGCTACGCGATCAGGACGGGCCTCTCCTCGGTCGACCGCTAGTCAGACGGCCGGCGCGGCCGGCATCGGGGGCAGCTCCACCACGCGGGCATCGAGCATGCCGTCGACCGCGACAACCCGCTCAAGCACTGGCTCCGGAATCGGATCGTCGACCGAGACGAACATCCGTGCCTCCCCCGCCGCCGACAGGCGCGAGAGCTCGAGCGACGAGATGTTGATGCGCGCATCGGCCAGGATGGTGCCGACCGCACCGACGATGCCCGGCCGATCCTGGTGGCGCGTGACCAGGATGATGCCGGCCAGCTCCGCATCGAGCTGGAAGTCGTCCAGACCGGCGAGGTGCGGGCGCCCGTGGGCAGTCGACCCGGCCAGGCGCAGGTCGCCGAGCGAGACGCGGACAAGCGATGACCACGGGTCGGCGGCATCCGTCTTGGTCTCGTTGACGGTGAGCCCGCGCTCGCGGGCGATCAGGTCCGCGTTGACGGCGTTCACGCGCTGGTCGGTGACCGGCTCCAGGATCCCGGCCAGTGCGGCGGTGCGCACCGGCGAGCAGTCCCACGCGGCGATCTCGCCGGCATAGGTGAGCGCGATGCTGGGAAACGGCGCGGGTGAGAGCTGCCGGGCGAGGACGGCCAGGCGGCGGGCCAGCTCGACGTACGGACGTAGCTTCGGCGCCACCTCGAGCGCGATCGCGGGAGCGTTGACGGCGTAGGGTGGGGTGATCCCGGCGAGCGCAAGCAGAACCTGCTCCGCCATCTCGATCCCGACCCGGTCCTGGGCCTCGGTGGTCGACGCCCCCAAGTGCGGGGTGAGCACGGTGTTCGGAGCGCTGCGGAGCGGGCTGTCCGCGCTCATCGGCTCGGCGCTGTAGACGTCGAGCGCGGCGCCTGCAAGACGGCCTTCCTCAAGCGCTCTGGCCAGTACGGCCTCATCCACGATCCCGCCGCGCGCGACGTTGAGCAGGTAGCTGCCCGGCTTCATGGCGTCGATCTGCGCCTGCCCGATCATGCCGCGCGTCCGGGCGGTCAGGGGCGTATGCACGCTGATGACGTCGGAGCGACCGAGCAGCTCGGGAAGGCCAACCAGCTTGGCGCTCGCCTCGGCCGCCTGCTCCGCGGTGAGATAGGGGTCGCAGGCCAGGATTCGTGCCTCGAAGGCGGCGCTTCGGCGCGCGACCGCCTTGCCGATCTTTCCCAGCCCTATGATGCCGATCGTCTTGTTCCGGAGCTCCGCGCCGGTATGACCGCTGCGATCCCATTCGCCTCGCCTGACCGATGCGTCCGCGCTCGGGATCTTGCGCAGGAGTGCGAGCATCAGCGCGATGGTGTGCTCCGCGGCGGCGATCGTGTTGCCCGTGGGCGCGTTGACCACCATGACGCCGGCCCGGGTCGCGGCCGCAAGGTCGATCCGATCGGTCCCGACGCTGGCCACGCCCACGACACTGAGCCGGGGAGCGGCCGCCAGGAGGTCATCGTCGATCCGCGTCTGCGAGCGGACCACGAGCGCGTCATAGCCTCCGGCAAGCGAGAGCAGCTGCTCGCGAGGCAGGTCCAGGCGGAGATCGGTCTCGTGAGCGGCGGCGAGCAGATCGATCGCGGGTTGCGCGACCGGCTCGACGACGAGGATACGGGCCATGCTGGGGCGAGGATAGCGGCTAGCCGCGCATACTAACGATCGTGGTGGACGGAGCGACGGCAGCTGGTGGCGAAGCGGATCCCGACGGGCAGAATCCGGGTACCTGGCGCTAGGCTGTGCCGCGCAGCGGCTCACATATGATTGCGCGCGTGCAGAACCAGGATCGTCTGCGGCTTGCCTTCCTGGCCGACCCCAACAGCGTCCACACGCGGCGCTGGCTCGGCTATTTCGCGGAGCGTGGGCACGATGTCCACCTTCTTGATGGCTATCAGACCGCCATCGCCCCCGGGCTCCATGATCGAATCCTCGTGCACCGCTACTCGGCTCACGGGCGCTGGCGGATCCGATTCCTCTCATCGTTCCAGGGTCGCCGCAGTCTGCGCAAGGCGCTCAAACGACTCCGTCCTGACGTGCTCCACGCTCACTACCTGAGCCGATACGGCTCGCAGGCGAGACTCTCGGGATTCCACCCCTACGTCATCTCTCCATGGGGATCGGACCTGTTCGTGACTCCCCGCACGTCACGTCGCGCGCGCTGGTGGGCGCGCGCTGCCCTAAGCGCCGCCGACCTGGTCACCGTCGTCTCGGAGCCGATGCGCGCCGCCGCCATCAAGGCGGGCGCGCATCCCGACCTCATCGAGTCCATTCAGTTCGGGGTCGATGCGCAGCGCTTCGCCCCGGGATCCGTCGACGAGGGGCTGCCCGAACGCCTTGGGCTCGGCCAGCATCGCGTCATCTTCTCCTCTCGGGCGCTCAGGCCGATCTACAACCAGGAGACGGTCGTCGATGCATTCGCCGAGCTTCCGGCCGACACCATCCTGGTGCTCACTGCTCGGAACGCGGACCTCGACTACCTCGCCGCACTCCGTTCGCGAATCGATCGGCTCGCCCTGCGGGATCGCGTGCGCATCCTCGAGGACGTGACCGACGCCGACCTGCCGAACCTCCTCCGGGTGGCTGCGGTCGTCGTCTCCGTGCCGGCGAGCGACGGCTTCCCGGTCAGCGTGCTCGAAGCGATGGCATCGGGCACACCGGTGGTCGCCACCGACCTCCCTCCGATCCGCCCGGTGCTGGGGCCGATCGCGCCCGAGCTGCTCGTGCCAGTGGGCGACCGACGCGCGATCGCAGCCGCGCTGCGGACCGCCCTGGAGATGGAGCCTGAGCGGCGCAAAGGACTTGCCGCAGCGTTGCGCGAATACACGGTGCGAGTCGCCGACTACGCCGCAAACATGGAGCGCATGGAGACGCACTACCGGCGACTGGCGAGAGGCGCCTGACGATCGTCTCGCCCTTCGCGCGGCGCTGCTGAGCCCAGGCGAAGTGTCAGAGCGCCTCCCGGCCGTGGTCGTCGCCAACCGTGCTTCGCCAGAGCTCCTCGAGGGCGTCATCCACCGGGCGGCGTGCGCCCCAGCCGAGGAGGCTCCGGGCGAGCGTTGTGTCGGCCAGCTGCCAGGGAACCGCGGATGACCGCGCCGACGGCGCCGAGTCCTCCCGCACCTCACCGCGGAAGCCGGCGATTGCCGCCAGCCGCCGAACCAGCTCACGCACCTGGATCGCTTCCCCACGGCCGATGTTGATCACCGGTCCGCCGCTTCCGGTCAGGCGCACGGCCGCGACCACCGCGCCACCGACATCGCTCGCCGCCAGAAAGTCACGCCAGTCATCGAGCGGTCCTAGGGAGATGGAGTTCGACCCGCTGCCAATCGCCTCGCGGAGACGCCGCGCGGCGTTTCCCGGCATTGAGCCGGGCGGCATGCCGGCCCCGATCGGGTTGAAGATCCGGAGGATGAGGCAGTCGAGCCCACCCTCTATCGCCGTCGTAACGAGCCTTGTGGCCGCCAGCTTCGACGCGCCGTACGGGCTGAGCGGCCCGGCCGGTGTGGCCTCGGAGATCGGTTCCCCGGGCGGCGTCGCGCCATATTCAGCCGACGATCCGAGTTGCACGACGCGAGCATGCGGCGCCGCCGCCCGAACTGCGCGCAGCACGCGCTCGACCAGGTGCACGTTGAGTGCTTCGAGCCGCGCTTCGTCGCCTGTCGTGCCGGCGCAATTGATGACGGCGTCCGGTGCCGCCCGAGCTACGAGATCCGCGACGTCGCCATCGGCGGCGACCAGGTCGAGGGGGATCGCGTCGCCGTCCGTCGACGCCCTGTGCACGTGGCGCACGACTTCGAATTCCGGCTCAGACGCGAGCGCCTCGTTGACGTGCCTCCCCAGGAAACCGGTAGCGCCCAGCAGCAGGACGCGCATCGGCCTAGTCGTACGACGCGGCGATGGCGCTAGTCCTCCGCCGCGACGAAGCGCGGCACCTGCCGCTCCCAGTCGACGTAGCGCCCTGACTCGCCGCGTGAGTAGAAGCGGATCCCATACCGGCGCAGCTCGTTCGCGAAGCGGTCGGCCAGCTGATCGGCAGTACCACGGATGCGACGCGTCTCAGTATCGAAGACGGTCCAGCCCTCGATCGGACCGTCGCGCGCGTCGCCGCGTATCGCCAGCACCCGAGCCGCGTCGGTATCTGGCGATCCGAAGAGGTAAGAGGCTTCGGGCGTCTCGAGCACAATGCCCCGCCCCTCGATGGCACGCGGCTGAGCGCCGGTCCCGAGGACTCCGGCGTACTCACGCAGGAACCCCTCGAAGAATGCGAGGCGCGCCTCATCGCTCAAAGGCCGCGGATAGGCCCCCTCCCGGATCACCTTCGCGGGCGAGCCGGCGGCAAGGGCGCCGTCGGGAATGCTGGAGGTGACCAGCGAGTTGACCCCGATCACGCAGTTGCGACCGATCCGGACCCCCGGGTTGATGATTGCGCCGGGGACCCAGCTGAAATCGCCGACCTCGACGCCATCGAACGCGACGGGAAAGCCCATCAGGCGCGACGGGTAGGCACCGTGCGTATAAATGCTGGTTCGCGTGCCGAGGCCGACCTCGTGACCGATCACCACTGGACGCGCAGTGTTGACGAGGGTCTGCGTCCCAAGATGGAGGTAGTGGCCAGCATCGAGCCGGGACGCGTTCTCGAGCGCCGACCCGCCGCCGATCTTGGCATGCGGCAGCATCCACAGCTCCTGACCGATGCGGACCCGCCGGCCGGAGATCTCGGCGTGCTCTCCCACCGTTCCAGAGGAACCGATCTCCAGCTCGTCGAGCACCCTGATCGTCGAGTGCCGCAGCACTCGGACTCCGGCGTCGAGGCGGATCTCGCCCCCTTCTATGCGGACCGAGCGACCGATCTGTACGCCGGGACCCAGGATCACACGCCGCGCCCGGATGCGGACACCGGGCGGTGTCCGGAAGTCGTCCGGACCGGACCAGCCGATCCGGGTGCCGGGCCCCACCTCGAGCTCGTCCGCCTCGATGACCACGTCCTCGCCGAAGTCGACGTCGTGCGCGATGTCAGCACGGCGAACGCGCAGGCTCGGGGCTGGCATGTCCTACATGATAGCCATGCGAATGACCTCGAAGGCCTCCGCCGCAGGCTGGTTGATCTGGATGCCGCGCACGACCGCCAACGAGCGAATGAATGCGGGGCTCAGGTACGGACGCATCGCCTGCGAGGCGTATACCCCGGCGTGGCGAATCTTGATTTCGAGGTGGCGCTCCTCGAGTCGCACGAAGCATGCGTGGTGGAACGAGATGGTGTTCATCGGCAGCTCATAGCCGAGAAGGGTCGCATGCTTGAATGCTCGGAAACCCTCGGCGGCGATCACGCCGTGATCCTGGTGCATGTCTGAAAAGGCCGGGAGGAAGACGATCTCCGGCTCGATCCGTCGGCGCAGGGCAACGAGCTCCTCGAGGATCTCCTGACGGCGCGCCGGAAAATGACGAACGCGGAAGTCGTACAGGTAGAAGCGCTCGCGAGAGATACCGAGCACGTCGACCGCGGCCTTCACCTCATCCTTGAGGATGTCACGCTCGAAGCCCTCTGGCACCGACTCCTCGCACGAGGAGAAACACGCGTAGTGCACCTCGGCGCCCGCCTCGACCATGCGCGCGATCGTACCGGCGCACCCGTACTCGTCGTCGGTGTGGGCACCGAGCACGAGTGCTCGCCTCCCGAGCTCAAACAGGTCTCCAACCTCCACTGCTCGGCGCATTATGGCCGGAAGGCGGATCCCACAGGCGGTGCATACTCGGCGGCATGGTGCGACCCGGGCGACCGCCCCTCCTGCGGCGCCTCGTTTCCGAGTCCGCGATCTACGGTCTCGGCGGAGTCGCAAACCAGGCCATCGCGATCGTGCTGGTCCCGATCTACGCCCGCCAGCTGGGGGTCGCCAACTACGGCGTGCTCGCCATCGTCAACACGACCCTCTCACTGGGCCTGATGGTGACCTCTCTGGCCCTCCCGCAGGCCTTTTTCCGGTCCTACCTCAAGGAATCCGAGACCGAGGCCGACCGCCTCCGCGTCCTGCGGGCCTCGCTCGGGCTGCGGCTGCTCGCTTCCACCGCTGGCCTGGCGGTCTTCTCGCTCCTCGCCGTGCCGCTGGGCGCGGTCCTGTTCGGCGGGAGCGCCGAGCTGCCCGTCCTCCTGCTCATCGGCCCGATCATCTTTTTCGACTCGCTCAACCTGGTGCCGCTCTCGTTCCTGCGCGCTCACCGCCGGCCGCGCCCGTACGCCGCGCTCGCGTTCGTGCGCGCTGTGCTGGGCAGCGTGCTCATCATCGTGATGGTGGTCGTTTTTCGGCTTGGGGTACTCGGCGTCGTCCTCGGTTCCCTGGGCTCGTCCCTGGTGGCCAGCGGGATCGGCCTGATGGTCCTCGCACACTCCAACGCCCTGCAGGTGAGCTGGGATTGGAAGCTGATGCGCCACATGCTGCTCTTCAGCCTGCCGATCGTGCCCGCGGCGGTGGGTGGCTGGGTGCTCAACCTGTCGGATCGTTACATCGTGCAGCTGTTCGACGGCCGCGTGGCGGTCGGAATCTATGCCGCCGGCTACACGGTCGGCCTCGTGATCAACGCGCTGGTGATCCAGCCCTTTTCGCTCGCCTGGGGCGCCGCCTACTGGGAGATCTCGCGACAGGACAGCGCGCCGCGCATCTTCGCCAGGGTCATGGTCGGCTTCGCTGTGCTGGCCTCGACTGTGGCGCTGGCTCTCTCAGCGCTGGGGACCGATGCGATCCGGCTGCTCCTGCCGCCCGACTTCGATCCAGCCCGTTTCGTCGTCCCCTTTGCCGCTTTTGCGTACGTCGCCTACGGTCTCTACACGATCGCCGCAACCGGGCTCAATCTCGAGTCGCAGACGCGCTGGCTGCCGATCACCATTGGCGTCGCGGCGATCATGGCGGTCGTGCTCAACCTCGCCCTCGTTCCCTCGTTCGGCTACCTCGGCGCAGCGATCAGCACGCTTGTCACCTACACGCTGCTGGCGGTGCTCACCGGCTACGTGGGGCAGCGCTATTACCCGGTGCCATGGCAGCTGGGGCCGGTGGTGAGCTCCTTCGTCCTGGGGCTCGGCCTGGCTGGGGCAGCGCTTGCCGGACCTGACAGCCTGCTCTGGCGCCTCGGGTGCCTGATCGTCTATGTGCCGCTGCTGCTGGCCCTCCGCCTCGTGCGCCCGGAGGAGCTGGTCGCGGCTCGCGACGCGCTGCTGCGGCGCACCCCCTCGTAGACCTCAAGGAGCACCGCGGCCGATACTGACCAGTTGTAGCGCTCCTCGATTGCCTGCCTGCCGGCGCGGCCCATATCCGCGGCGTCGTCAGGATGATCGAGCAGAAAGCGCAGCGCCGCAGCGATCTCGGCTGGCTGCGTCGTATCGACGGTGAGCCCGGCTCCGCTGTGCTCAATTACGGCACGGACCTCGGGCAGCGCCGAGCTGCCGATCACCGGCAGGCCGGCAGCCATCGACTCGAACAGCTTGTTGGGGAGCGAGTAGCGATAGCTCAGGCAGGACGGCGGCCCGGGCGCGACGCCGATCGTCGCCGATGCGGCGTAATCGACCACCTCTTGCGGCGGTACCGGCGGCAGGAAATGAACGCGTGTGCCGAGGGCGGTGTCTCCACCGATCGCGCGCTCGACCAGCGCGGCGTCGCCGGTGCCGAGCAACACGAGGTGAGCGCCCGGGATGGCCCGCATGGCCGCGATGAGATGCTCGACGCCCCGTCCGACCTGGACGCCGCCAAGGTGCAACGCGATGGGCGCCTCGGCTGGGATGGCGGCCGCCCCAGGCAGCGAGCGGATCTCGCGCGGGACCACCTGCCCGCCGACCCCCGGATAGTTGCGGACGGCGTGGACCTCGCCCAGGCCGTACATGCGTTCCAAATGGCGTCCCACCATTCCCGTGGCGGCGATACGTGCCGTAGCGCGGTGCAGGTAGCGCAGCTCGATGGTGGCGTAATAGGCCAGATAGAGCCCGAAGTAGAGCCGCGAACGTCCGCGGTTCTGGAGCCCCAGCCACAGCTCGTGCGCGTCGTACACGAACGGCACGTCGAGCTGGCGCGCCGCACGCGCGACGGGTTGCAGGGCGTCGCTGTCGTGAGCGTGGAGGATATTCGGAGCCGTCTCAAGCAGCACAGCCTCGAGTCGCCGCAGATAGGCGAGCAGGCGCAGCCCGCGGACCTTCGTCCGCGGGCGCTCAACGCGATGGACCGTGTAGCCGTCGCGCTCTTCGCGGAGGGACAGGCCGGGGGCCGAGTCGGCGACGACAGTTACGTCGTAGCCAGCGCCCACCAGGGTCGTGGCCTCCTTTTCAACGCGGGAGTCGTGGGTGAAGCTGTTGCGCACCAGCATCGTGACGCGCGGGCGGGCGAAGCTCATGGCGTGGACCGCAGATGCGCGTCCAGATGGCGGCGTGCCCAGAGCCCCACGGCGGCGAGCCGCCACAGGTCGCGGCGAAGGGCCTCGGCAGACATCGACGGAAGAATAGCGGCAGGAGCGTCCTCAAGCCGGGGCCTCCTATCCATAGGCGCGCGGGGTGCGGCCGGGATTCCCGTGGCGGCGCGGCATACTGGGGACGTGAGGGCGCGCACATGAAGGTGCTTGTCACCGGTGCCACCGGTTTCGTGGGCGGATGGCTCACGCGCGAACTGCTGGCTGCCGGGCACGACGTTATCCCCGCCCCGAGCTCCGCGGAGCTGGACATCGCAGACCTGCGGGCGGTGCGAGGGCTGGTCGAGCATGCGCGCCCGGACGTGATCGCTCATCTCGCGGCCGTAGCAGCCAGCCGCGAAGCGGGTCGCGATCCTGAGAGAGCCGTGCGGACCAACATCGGCGGCATGGTCGCCGTCACGGAGGCGGCGCGCACGGCCCATCCGACGCCGGCGCTGCTGGTGGTCTCCTCGGCCGAGGTCTACGCGGCACCTTCCGAGGCGGATCCGCCGCTGGACGAGGATGCGCCCCTCGCCCCTCGCCACGCCTACGGCATGCTGAAGCTCGCGCAGGAGGCCGTGGCGGCAGCCGCCGCGCGCCGGTACGACCTGCCGATGGTCGTCGTTCGACCCTTCAACCATGTGGGACCCGGCCAGCCGCCGACAACGGCGGTCGCGGCGTTCGCGGAGCAGATCGCCGCCGTCCGGCGCGGGGAGTCCGATGAGCTGCCCGTCGGCAACCTCGATGTCGAGCGCGACATCGGCGACGTGCGCGACTACGTCGTCGCCTATCGGCTGATCCTGGAGGCACTGGGCGCCGGCCGGCTCGGACGACCGCACGCCGTCTTCAACCTTTCGACGGGCACGGCGGTGAGCCTGCGCTGGGTGATCGCCGAGCTCTGTCGGATCGCATCCGTGGAGCCGAGGATCGTGGTGGATCCCGGTCTTGTCCGCCCCGACGACCCGCCTCGCATCGTGGGTGACGCCAGCCGCCTGCGCCGGACAATCGACTGGCAGCCGCGCACGGAGCTGAGCACCACGCTCGCGGATGTCCTGGCCAAGCATCCCGCCTAGCTATCATCCGAGCTTGCCCTCAACCGACCGACTCAGCCTCGCATTCATTGGCGATCCCGCATCCGTCATCGTCCAGCGGTGGATCACGTTCTTCGCACGGCGGGGCCACGCGGTCTCGGTGCTCGAGGGCTTCGGGAATGGGGCGTCGGTGGAGCTCGACGAGCGCATCCGGGTCATCCGCTATGACGCGCGCGGGTCCCTTCGCCTGCCGTTCGTCTCTGCGCTGCACGCCCGACGGGTGGTGCGCGGACTCCTTGGCGAACTGCAGCCCGACGTCGTGCACGCGCACACCGTGCGGCCGTACGGCCGGCAGGCGGCGGTGGCCGGGTATCACCCCTACGTCGTTTCCGCGTGGGGCTCCGACGTTCTGATTCCCGTCCCGGGCTGGCGCGCCAGGTTCTGGCAGCACCGCACACTGTCGCAAGCCGATCTCGTCACGGCTGTGTCGCCGTACATGCGGGAGGCGGCGATACGTGGGGGTGCGGTCGCCGAGCGGGTAGTGGAGATCCAGTTCGGGGTCGACACTCGACGGTACGTCCCGGCGGACGTGCCGGCTGGTTCGCTCCGGCACCTCGGACTCGACGGTCGGCCCTACGTGTTTTCCCCGCGGGCGGTGAAGCCGCTCTACAACCACGAGACGATCCTGGAGGCCTTCTCGAGCCTGGGGGACGGGCACCAGCTGGTGATGACCCGCCGCAACGCGGAGCCGGCCCACCTCGAGTGGCTGACCACCGAGATGACCCGGCGCGGCATCCGCGACCGAGTGCGGATCGTGGAGGACGCCTCCGACGACGACATGCTGGCCCTCTACCAGGGCGCCGGCGTCGTGGTCTCCGCTCCACTCAGCGACAGCTTTCCGATCAGCCTGCTTGAGGCCATGGCCTGCGGGGCCCCGGTCGTGGCCGGCGACCTGCCTCCCGTCCGCGCGGTGCTCGAAGGCGCGGTGCCGGCGTCGATCGTTCCGACCCACGATGCGGAGGCCATGGCGATCGCCCTGCGGCGGATGCTCGCGATGTCCCAAGAGGAGCGACGGCGGCTGGGAGCTGCGCTTCGCAAGCTGGCCGTCGAGACCGCCGACTACGAGGCGAACATGCTGCGCATGGAGGGGCTGTATCGCGAGCTGGCGCGACGTCGCTAGTCGTCGGGCAGCAGCCGGGCGCGGATCTCCCCGAACTCGACGTTCGCCCGGTCGTAGTCTTCCGGTCGGCCGATGTCGAGCCAGAAGCCGGTGAAGTCGAAGCTGGCCGGATGCTCTCCGCGGTCGATGAGGTCGCGCATGAGCTGGTCAAAGCCGAGCGGCTCGCCGGCGGGGTAGCGCAGCAGCGCGGCGCGCGACAGCGCGTATGCGCCGATCGCCACCGTGTACCCGATGGCCGGCTTCTCGCGGAAGCCAGTGACCCGGCCATCCTCGACATCGAGGACTCCGAACTCGATCCGCGCCTCGCGGCGGGCGGTCGCCACCGTGATCGGCGCGCCCGATGCGGCATGCACCTCGACCAGCCGGGCGTAGTCCATCTCCGTCAGCGTGTCACCGTTCAGCACGAGGAAGTGCTCGGGCAGCCGGTCCGCGACCTGGACCACCGGTCCCATCGTGCCCAGCGGCTCCTCTTCCCGGGCATAGTCGATCGCCATCCCCCATTTCGCGCCATCACCGACGTAGGCCTCGATCAGCTCCCCGAAGTGGCCGATCGCCAGCGTGGCCGACTCGAAGCCCTGGTGCGCCAGCTGGCGGATGACGATCTCGAGGACCGAGCTCTCATCGCCGATCGGGACCAGCGGCTTCGGCAGTGTGATCGTGAAGGGGCGCAGCCGCGTGCCCTTGCCGCCCGCCAAGATGACGGCGTGGGGCGCGTTCACAGGGTGAACATCTCGGGCCGGTAGCGCGCAAGGTTCTCCGGCCGGGTGAACCAGGCGATGGTTTCGTCGAGGCCGGTCTCGAGGGTGTGCGCCGGCTCCCAGCCGGTGAGCGCGCGCAGGCGCGACGAGTCGGAGACAAGGCGCATGACCTCCGACGTCTCAGCTCGCATCCGCTCCTCCTCCTGGGCCAACCTGAGAGGCCGATCCATCTTTCGCGCGATGAGCTCGGCGAGGTCACCGATCGAGATCTCGTTGCCCGACCCGGCATTCAGCACGCGGCCGGCAACCGCATCCAGCGGCGCGGCGGCGGCGGCCATGAAAGCACGCGCCGTATCCGCCGCGAAGGTGAGGTCGCGCGTCGGCGTCAAAGCTCCGAGTGCGACCTCCGCGCGACCCGCGGCAAGCTGGGTGATGATCGTCGGGATCACCGCGCGCGCCGACTGGCGCGGGCCGTACGCGTTGAACGGCCGGACGGTCACGACCGGCACGCCGAAGGCAGCGTTGTAGCTCTCGGCCAGCTTGTCGGCCGCCACCTTCGTCGCCGAGTAGGGCGACTGGGCCTGGAGCGGATGGTCCTCGTCGATCGGCACGCGAATGGCGGTTCCGTACACCTCGCTCGTCGAGGTGTGGACCATCCGGGGCGTTTCGAGGCTGCGCACAGCCTCGAGGACGTTCATCGTCCCGCCCGCGTTCGTCTCGAGGTAGGAGTGCGGGGCGTGATACGAGTACGGGATCGCGATCAGCGCCGCCAGGTGGTAGACAACGTCGGCATCCCCGACGAACTCGAGCGTGGCGCGCGGGTCGCGAACGTCGGCCATGACCACCTCGACCGAGGCGAGCACCTCGGGATCGAGCGAGTCGAGCCAGCCCCACGAGCCGAACGAGTTGTAGAGCACCATCGCCCGCACCCGGGCACCGCTGGCCACGAGCGCCTCGACGAGGTGGGAGCCGATGAATCCCTCCGCCCCGGTGACCGCTGCAAGCACGCCACGCCCTCGTGAACGATGACCTCGATGCTGCTCAGTATGGCCGAGGAGCGGGCCGCGCGGCCTCAGAACGTCTCGAGGTACCGGTCGACCTCCCAGCCGGAGACCTGCATCCGGTACTCGTCCCACTCCTCGGTCTTGGCCTCGACGAACCGCTCGAGAACATGCTCACCAAGAGCCTCTCCGATCACGCTGTCGGCACTCAGCTCATCGAGTGCCTCACGCAGCGTGCCCGGCAGCTGACGGATGCGGCGGGACTCCAGCTTGGCGGCGTCGAAGTGGTAGAGGTTCTCCTCGACCGGCTCTGGCGGGGTCAGCCCGCGATCGATCCCGTCCATGCCCGCGGCGAGCATCACCGCGAACGCGAGGTATGGGTTCGAGGAGGGATCGGGGCAGCGCAGCTCGATCCTGGTCGAGTTCGTCTGCCCGGCGCTGATCTGCGGGATGCGGATCAGCGCCGACCGGTTGATCCGCGCCCAGCCGATGTAGACCGGCGCCTCGTAGCCGGGGACCAGGCGCTTGTAGGAGTTCACCAACGGCGCGAGTACCGCGATCATGCCCCGCGCGTGCTCGAGGATGCCCGCGATGTAGCTGCGGGCGATGTCCGACAGGCCATACGGGTCCTTCGGGTCCGAGAAGACATTGCGAGCCTTCTTGATGTCCCACAGGCTCTGGTGGGTGTGCATCCCCGAGCCGTTGATCCCGAAGAAGGGCTTCGGCATGAAGGTCGCGTAGAGCCCGTGCCGGGCAGCGGCCGCTTTCAGGGTCGTCTTGAAGCTGACCGCGTTGTCGGCAGTGCGCAGCGCATCGGCGTACTCGAAGTCAATCTCGTGCTGGCCGGTTGCGACCTCGTGATGCGCCGTCTCGACCTTGATCCCGATCTCCTCGAGGTCGTTCATCATCTCCTTGCGGACCTCGGTGCCGAGATCCTCGGAAAGGTCGAAGTAGCCGGCCGAGTCGTGCGGCAGCGTCTCCACGCCGCCGTTCGCGCGGGTCAGCAGGAAGAATTCGAGCTCAGGCCCGGTATTGAAGATCCACCCGCGTTCCTTGGCACGGTCGAGCTGACGCCGGAGCACGTGGCGCGGGTCCCCGGGGAACGGGTCGCCATCAGGGGTGAACACGTCGCAGATCACGCGCGCGCTGCCCGACTCGATCGGGCGGCCAGTCGGGTCGATCCCCTGCTCCCATGGGATGGGCACGAAGGTCGACAGGTCGGGTACCAGAAACATGTCGGACTCGGCGATCCGCGCGAAGCCCTCGATGCTGCTGCCGTCGAACCATTTCCCGTGCTCGACGGCCGGCTCCAGCTGATGCATGGGCACCTGGACCGATTTCACCGCGCCCACGATGTCGGTGAACTGGAGGCTCACGAAGCGGAGATTCTTCTCCTCGGCCAGCTTCAGGGCAGCGGCGAGATCCTTGTTGGGCATGCGCAAGACTCCTGTCGGGCTCTCATGGTGGGGCGCGTCCAGCCTACCGGTCGTCGGCCGATCCACGGCGTCGACCGCGGCTCGCGCCAGGCCCGATCATTATGCAACCTGCACGAGGTGTGAGTCGCGCGCCTAGCTCTCAGATTCGCGCAGGATGCGCAGCGCATCCTCCGGCCGGCGGGGATCGATACCGTGCGCCGCACTGGCCGCCCTGAGGCGATAGAGGACCGTGTTGCGATGCACGCCGAGCGCCCGCGCCGCCGGCGCAACCCGTCCATTGCTGCGCGCGACCGCCAGCAGGGTCGCGGTCCACACGTCGTTCGGCTCGGGTGGTCTCACCTCTGGCGTGGGCGCAGGGGCCGGCGGCCGGCGCAGGAGGGCGCGCAGCGTAATGCCCAGCGCCTCGGCCGCGACCTCGTCGACGCGCGCAAACGGCGTGTCGTCGAAGAGCCAGACCGATGCGCCGGTGCGGATGCGGTGCTCAAGCAGCCAGAGGCCGTCGCGTGGCTGGCGCGGACCGCCCACAGCCCCGGAGCCGGCCGCAAGCAACCGCGCGTGGGTGGCGGCGAAGCGAGCGGCCAGGGCCCGCC
>JALYTG010000166.1 GCA_030854405.1 Chloroflexota bacterium
CTGCCAGGGACTCTGGATCGAGGTCGAGGTCGAGCGCGAGCTCGGCTTCAACAACAAGCGACAGATCGAGGAGTACGGGATCGATCGATTCGTGGAGCACTGCAAGGCGCGGGTGAACCGATTCGCTGGCATCCAGACCGATCAGAGCAAGCGGCTCGGGATGTGGATGGATTGGGAGAACAGCTACTACACCAACTCCGACGAGAACAACTACACGATCTGGGCGTTCCTCGCCGAATGCCACAGGCGCGGGCTGGTGTACCGCGGCCACGACGTCATGCCCTGGTGTCCGCGCTGCGGCACCGGTATCAGCAACATGGAGGCCGCGGAGGGTTACGCGGACGTCCGGCACCTGGCGGTGACGCTACGGCTGCCGATCACCAGCGAGGGTCACACCGACGAATCCCTCCTGGTCTGGACGACGACGCCGTGGACCCTCTCCTCGAACGTGGCGGCGGCGGTGCACCCCGCCCTCACCTACCAGCTTGTCGCAGGACCGAACGGGCAGCGGTGGTGGATCTCGCACGGCTCCAAGGCTCGGGTCGCGGGTGACGCCGAGGTCCTGCGGGAGGCGACCGGCTCCGAGCTGGTCGGCCTCACCTACGCCGGCCCGTACGACGAGCTGCCGGTGGCGGCGGGGATCGAGCACAGGGTGATCCCCTGGAGCGACGTCTCCGACGAGGAGGGGACCGGCATCGTCCATATTGCGCCGGGCTGCGGCCAGGAGGACTTCGCCCTCGCGAAGGAGCACGGCCTCGCGGTGCTCGACCCGATTGACGAGTTCGGTGTCTTCCGCGAGGGCTACGGCTGGCAGAGCGGCCGCTTCGCCGGGGCCTCCCCAGAGCCCCAAGGAGACCTGGCGTACGACGTCCTCGCCGACCTTGAGCAGAAGGGCCTGCTGATCGCCAGCGAGCAGTACGAGCACTCGTACCCGCATTGCTGGCGCTGCGGGACTCAGCTCGTCTTCCGACTGGTCGACGAGTGGTTCATTGCCACCGATCCACTGCGTGAGGCGGTCAGCGACGTGACTCGGCAGCTGCACTGGCTGCCGGAGGGGATCGGCCTCGAGGAGCGTGAGCTCGACTGGCTGCGCAACATGGGCGACTGGATGATCAGCAAGAAGCGCTACTACGGGCTCGCACTTCCCATCTGGGAATGCTCCGAATGCGATGGCTGGGAAGTGATCGGCTCCCGCGACGAGCTTCTCGAGCGTGCCGTCGCCGGCTGGGACGCGTTCGAGGGGCACACGCCGCATCGGCCGTGGATCGACGCGGTCGAGATTGCGTGCGCGGCGTGCGGCGGCACGGCCCGTCGCACGCGCGACGTCGGCAACCCGTGGCTCGATGCCGGGATCGTGGCGCTCTCGACCCTGCGCTGGAATACCGACCGTGCGTATTGGGAGGAGTGGTACCCGGCCGACTTCGTGACCGAGTCGTTCCCCGGGCAGTTCCGCAACTGGTTCTATGCGCTTCTCACGATGTCGACGGTGATGACCGGTCGAGCCCCGATGCGCACCCTATTCGGCTACGCGCTGGTCCGAGACGAGCGCGGCGAAGAGATGCACAAGAGCAAGGGAACCTCGATCCCCTTCGATGAGGCGGCCGAGCGACTCGGGGCCGACGTCATGCGATGGATGTACGCCGCCGCCAACCCGGCGGTGAATCTGAACTTCGGGTACGCGCCCGCCCACGAGGTCGTCCGTCGCTTCTTCCTGCCGCTCTGGAACACCTACAGCTTCCTCGTGACCTACGCCCTGCTGGACGGCTGGTCGCCGTCGGCGACGAGCGACGTCGCGCCGACGCTCCTGGACCGATGGATCCTGTCACGCCTCGACACGCTGGTGGGGGAGGTGCGCGCCGCACTGGACGCCTACGACGCGGCCGCCGCCTGCCGGGCGAAGGAGGCCTTCGTCGACGACCTGTCGAACTGGTACGTGCGGCGCAACAGGCGTCGATTCTGGAAGGGCGAGCTCGATGCCGACAAGGCGGCCGCGTACGCGACGCTGCACGAGGTGCTGGTGACCCTCACGCGTCTGTTGGCGCCGATCGTCCCGCACGTCGCCGACGCGCTCTGGCAGAACCTGGTGGCGTCGGTCGACGAGTCTGCGTCCAACAGCGTGCACCTCGTCGACTTCCCGAGCGCGCTCGGCCGCGCAGATCCCACCGTCGACCGCCAGATCGCCCTCGCGCGGCGGATAGTGGCGCTGGGCCGCACTGCCCGTGCCGCCTCGGGCCTCAAGGTCCGGCAGCCGGTCGCGGCGGTCCGTGTCAAGCTGCCGGCGGGCGCCTCGGCGCTCAGTGACGATCCGGAGGTCGACTCCGCGTTGACCGCCGAGATCCTCGACGAGCTCAATGCCAAGCGGCTCGAGCTGATCTCCGACGAGTCGGCGATGGTCGAGCGAACCCTCTATCCGCTGCTGCCGGTGATCGGGCCGCGCCGCGGTCGTTCCGTCGGTGGGGTGATGGCCGGGGCCAGGGCGGGGGATTGGCGCCTGCTCGACGACGGGCGGGCGGAGGTCGGAGGCATCACGCTTGAGCGCGATGAGTTCGAGCTGACTGCTCGTCCGCGGCCGGGTCACGAGGTGGCCACCGATGGCGACCTGCTGGTTGCGCTCGACACGCAGCTGGATGAGACGCTGGTCGCGGAGGGACTGGCTCGCGAGGTCGCCCATCGGCTGCAGAACCTGCGCAAGGCGGCCGGCTACCGGATCAGCGACCGGATCGTCGCCAGCGTGGATGGCGACGCGGATCTCGTCGCGCGCCTCGCGCCTCATCGCGAGTGGCTGGCGGAGGAGATCCTCGCCAGGGAACTCGTCTTGGGCGGGCAGATCGAGGATGCCGACCGCCGCGAGGAGGCCGGGCTGGACGGCTCCACGATCCGACTTGCCGTTCGGAGTCTCGGTTAGGCCGCGTCGAGTCGCCCACGGCCGACCGCTGGGCGACGGTTTCGGCGTCCGCGGCCGGATCAGCGGAGGAGCGGGAGCATCGCGTACGCTAGTCCGACGATGAGGACCAATGCCGTGCCCGGCAGCACCCGCTGGATGGAGCCCCTTTTGCTGTTCGCCACCGCTGCCGTCATCTTCATCGCCGATCAGGCGACCAAGGCGCAGGTGATCACCGGAATCGGTCTGAATGAGCGCGTCGGAATCGTGGGCGACCTGGTCCAGCTCTGGCATGTCCGCAACAACGGAGCCGCCTTCAGCCTCTTCCAGGGCGGCACGCTCCTGTTCCTGGTGGTCACCGTCCTGGCGGTGGGCATGATCGTCTATTTCCATCGCCAGTTCCGGGGCCGTAGCCCCTGGCTGCAGGTCCTGCTCGGCGTCATCCTGGGCGGCACCGCAGGCAACCTGGTCGACCGGGTCCGCTTCGGCTACGTCACCGACTTCGTCTCGGTCGGCGTCGGGGAGGTGCGGTGGCCGACCTTCAACGTTGCCGACTCCTCGATCGTGGTCGGCATCGGCCTGCTGGTCGCCTACCTCGTCCTGACCGACCGCCGGCGGGAGGAGGTCGGCGCTTGACCGATGCCGCGCTCGGCGATCGCGTGGTGAGCGGCACAGCGACCGCAGGACGCTTCGATCTGTCAGTCAGCTCGGTGGCGGGCATCAGCCGTGCCCATGCCCAACGCCTCATCTCTGATGGGCGGGCGACCGTCGACGGGCGGCGTGCGCGTGCCAGCCAACGCCTGGCCGGCGGCGAGGAGATCAGCGTCGAGCTCTCTGCGCCTCCCGATCCGACCATCGTTCCGGAGTCGATCCCGCTGTCGATCATCTACGAAGATGCCGAGATGCTGATCGTCGACAAGCCGGCGGGACTGGTCGTCCACCCGGCCCAGGGGAACCGCACGGGGACGCTCGTGCACGCCCTGCTCGGACGCGCACGTGACCGCGGCGAGGCGCTCGGCTCGATCGCCGGGGTCGAGCGCCCCGGGATCGTGCATCGTCTTGACAAGGAGACCTCGGGATTGATGGCGGTGGCCAAGACCGATGCTGCCCAGGCGAGCCTGATGGACCAGTTCCGGCGCCGTACCGTTGAGAAGGAGTACGTGGCCCTGGTACGCGGCTCGGCGCCCGCCCTTCGCGGCCGGATCGAGGCACCGATCGGGCGCGCTGCCGGCGCCTGGAAGATGGGTGTCAGCGCCGAGGGACGTGCGGCGATCACCGAATACGAGGTGCTCGACAGCGGAGCCGGCCATAGCCTGCTGGCCCTCCACCCGCTCACCGGGCGGACCCATCAGATCCGAGCGCATCTTGCGTTCCTGCACCTGCCGATCGTCGGCGACCTGCGCTACGGCGGAGGGCTGGGCCCCGGCGGCCTCGAGCGTCAGTTCCTCCATGCGGCGCGGCTGGGGCTGCGGCGCCCGCGCGATGACGCACAGGTTCGCGCTTGGAGCGCGCTGCCGACCGACCTGCTGACCGTGCTCGAGGTGATCGGGCTCTCAAGCGACCGTCTGCCGCTTGGCGCCGGGGCCGAAGTTGGAGAGCCTCAATGACAGACGCGAAGCGGATGACCTTCCCGAACCCGATGCTGGTGGTCGTCTCCGGACCGTCAGGCGTCGGCAAGAGCACCATCGTCGCAGAGCTCGCTCGCCGCCATCCGCAGGTCGTGCCGATCGTGACGGCCACCACCCGCCCGCAAAGGGCCGATGAGATCGACGGCGTGCACTACCACTTCCTGTGTGCCGACGATTTCGCACAGCTCCGCGACAACGGGGGCCTGCTCGAGTGGGCCGAGGTGCATGGCAACTGGTATGGGACGCCAGTGGGCCAGGTGCGCGGGATCCTGGCCGCCGGACGCGATGCCGTGGTGGTGCCCGATCCCCAGGGCGCGCGCTCGATCCGCCGCCTGGTGCCCGATGCCCTCCTCATCTTCATCATGCCGCCCTCGATCGACGATCTCGACCAACGCCTGAAGGGACGCGGCTCGGAGGACGCGGATAGCCTCGCGCGACGCCGCGACGACGCGGAGCGCTGGATGGCCGGGGCCGACAACTATGACTACACGGTGGTGAACGAGACAGGACACGCCCAGGAGGCGGCCGACCGGATCTGGGAGATCATCCAGGCGGAGGCGCGCCGCGACCCGCCGCGCCGCGTGCGCATCTGACCGAGCGCAGCATTCGGGTCGCCGTCGAGGCGGTCGCTGACCGGCCGGAGCGCACTTTCAGCTACCGTCTGCCGGAGGAGCTCGGGGCCGCTGCCCCCGGGTCGCTGCTGCTCGTTCCGTACGGCCGCCGCCTCGCGCTCGGGTACCTCCTGCCGGGAGCCGCCGAAGGGGGAGCCGATCTGAAAGTGGTCGAGGCGGTCATCTCCGAGCCGATGCTGACCCCCGACCTGCTGGCGCTCGCCGAAGGGCTTTCGATCTACTACCGCGCTCCGCTCGGGACGACCCTTGCGGCCATGCTGCCACCCGGGCTCGAATCGCGGCTCGAGCGGCGCTGGCAGGTGGTCGACCAGGGCGCCCTTCCGGGCGCGGCCGGAACGATAGAGGACGGTGCCCTGCGCCGTATGGCGCCCCGAGGCGAGGGACAGCGCTGGGTGGAGGGCATGAGGCGCGCCGGCGCGTTGCGGGCGCTCTGGTC
>JALYTG010000034.1 GCA_030854405.1 Chloroflexota bacterium
TCGTAGAGGGCGGCCTGGTCGACCACGGGGCCGCGCGAGGTGTTGACCAGAACTGCGGTCGACTTCATTCGGCTCAGCGCGGCAGCGTCGATCAGGTGGCGAGTCTCATCGGTCAGGTTGGTATGGAGAGTAACGAGATCCGATGAGGCGAGGAGCTCGTCCATCTCCACCCGGCGTGCGTTCAGGGCACGTTCCTCGTCGGGAGTCGCGGGGTGGACGTCGTGGTAGAGCACCCGCATGCCGAAGCCGGACGCGCGCTTCGCCATCTCGCGGCCGATGCGACCAAACCCGACGATCCCGAGCGTCGCGCCGTGCAGGTCGACCCCCAGCAGCAGCATCGGTCCCCAGGTCTTCCAGCGCGCCGCACGCACGTATCGAGACCCTTCGTCGACCCTTCGCGCAGCGGCCATCATCAGGGCGAATGCGAGGTCGGCCGTCGTCTCGGTGAGGACCCCCGGCGTGTTGCCGGCCGGGATCCCACGCCGGGTCAGCTCGGGGATGTCCAGGTTGTCGAAGCCGACCGCGTAGTTGCTGACCACCTTCAGCTGCGGACCCGCCGCATCGAGCAACTGAGCGTCGACCCGATCGGTGAGCAGGGTGAGCAAGGCTTCCTTGCCCACCACATGGCGCAGCAGCTCGTCGCGCGGAGGAGGCAGATCGTCGCCCCACAGGTCGAGGTCGCACGCATCGCGGAGCGGCTGAAGCCCTTCGTCGGGAATGACACGGGCCACGAACACCGGCGGCCCACTCACGAGACGGGCGCCGTCCGGGCGCTGGCCGGCTCGCCGGTGCGGCGCAGCTTCGCGAGAGACTCCGCGACGCGATCGAGCGCGCGCGACAGGTTCTCGCGAGAGTTTGCGTACGAGAAGCGCAGGTAGCCCTCTCCGTGGCGGCCGAAGGCCGTGCCCGCCAGGCCGCACACCCCGGCGTCGTACAGGAGATGGTCGACGATCTCGACGCTGGTCCGCTCGAACGAGCTGACGTTGGGGAACGCGTAGAAGGCGCCGTGCGGCAGGAGGCAGCTGAGGCCCTCGATCGCGTTGAGCCCGTCGACGATCAGCGAGCGCCGGGCGATGAACTCTTGGCGCATGGCAGTCGCATCGTCCTGCGGTCCGACCAGGGCCTCGATCGCACCCGCCTGCACGAAGGCGTTGGTGCACGAGACGCTGTTGATGATCAGCCGGCTGAAGGCCGGGACCAGCCATTCCGGCAGGATGCCGTAGCCGAGACGCCAGCCGGTCATCGCGAATGTCTTGGAGAAGCCGTCGAGGGTGATCGTGCGCTCCGCCATCCCGGGCAGGGTGGCGATCGAGAGCGGCTCGCCCTCGTACTGCAGCCGCCCATAGATCTCGTCGGCCAGCACCACCAGGTCGCGCTCGACCGCAAGGTCGGCGATGGCGCGCAGGTCGTCATCGGTCAAGATCGATCCGGTCGGGTTGTGTGGAGAGTTGAGAACGATCAGCCGGGTGCGGTCGGTGAGCAGCGAGGCGAGCTCGGCTACGTCGACTCGGAAGTCGTTCTCCTCGCGCAGCGGAGCCGCGACCGGCGTACCACCCACGAAGGCGGCCATGCTCTCGTAGATGGGGAAGCCGGGGTTGGGGTAGATCACCTCATCGCCGCGGTTCACCAGGGCAAGCATGGCGTAGAACATGATCGGCTTCGCTCCCGGCGTCACCACGACCCGCTCAGCCGAGGTCTCGATCCCCTTCCAGCGCAGCACGTCCGCGGCGATCGCCTCCCGCAGCGGCTCGATGCCGGTCGCCGCGGTGTAATGCGTCATCCCGCCGTTGAGAAGCGCTGCGGCTGCCCCTTCGCTCACGTGCCGCGGAGTGTCAAAGTCGGGCTCTCCGAGCTCAAGGTGGATCACGTCCCTGCCCGTCGCCTCGAGGGCGCGGGCGCGAGCCGCCGCCTCGAAGGCGGTCTCGGTGCCGATCCGCTCCATACGGCTGGCAAGCTTCACCTGATCAAAGTCTCCCGTGGAGGCCGCGTCGTCGGTCGCGGAAGCCTCAGTGTACCGATCGGGCCACGCCCGGGCGGACGAACGGCCGCTCCAGCCCGCCTGATGGGCCCTTGTCAAGCGCGCACGGCGCGCTGCTATACTTTCCAGAGCGAATACAGCCGTGCACGCGCCGCCTCGGCGGCGACAGGAGAACGCGAATCCAATGACGATGTCCGAACAGCCACACGAATCGATCCCGCTGAACGGCGCGCTCATTTCGAGCGAGACCCTGGTCAGCGTGACCGAGGCGGCAGCGCACAAGGTGATCGAGCTACGCTCACGCGAGGGCAAGGAAGAGGCCCGTCTGCGGCTCTTTGTCAAGAGCGGCGGCTGCAGCGGCTTCAGCTACGGGCTTGCCTTCGACGACCGCGTCAACGAGGGCGACAAGGTCGAGGACCACGATGGCGTACCGATCGTCATCGACCAGTTCAGCCAGCAGTACGTGGATGGCGCCGAGATTGACTATGTCGATTCCCTTATGGGCTCCGGCTTCGCCATCAACAACCCGAACGCCGTCTCGAGCTGCGCATGCGGCTCCTCGTTCAACACCGATGGCTCGCCGGGAAAGGCCGGCGGCTGCGCTCACTGACGCGCTCAGCGCCACGATCAGGCCCCGGCCACGCGCCGGGGCTTTCTCGTGTCTGGCCCGCAGGCGATCCTGCTATGTTGGGCTAGCACGTATCGAGCCAGAGAGACGGCGAGTGGCGATCAGCCAGGCGGAGCAGATCCGACGCACCTTCGCCGCTGCGTGGGGGGAGATCGGGGCGGCGTGGGGCGTGGCGCCCTCGACCGCGGCCGTCCACGGCTATCTGCTGGCTCACGGCGGCGCGCTGACCGAGCCGGAGATCCGGAAGGCCCTGGAGCTCAGCCACAGGGCCGCAAGCCTGGCGCTCGGCCAGTGCGAGGACTGGGGCCTGGTTGAGCGCGAGGCGGTCAGCCGGCGGAGCGGTCAACGTGGCCCGGCGGCGACCGCCTACGCGGCGCTGCGCGACCACTGGGAGTGGTTCCGCCGCGTCATCACCGTCCGCAAGGAGCGCGAGACCGATCCGGTGATCCCGGTCATCGAGCGCTGCGTCCTGATGGCGCGCGATGCCTCGCCGCTCGGCGAGGATGCCGAACTGGCCGATCTGACGACCAGGCTGAGCGACCTGCACGAGTTCGTCCGCCGCTTCGATGCGGGGGTCGGCGCCATTGCTGAGGCCGATCCGCGCGCAGTGGAGCACCTCTTCGCGGTGATTGCCGCTCTCGATGCCGAGACCATGACACGTATCTGGGCGCTGGCCGCCGACCTGGCTCCGAATGACCTGAGCCGATCGATCGAAGCCCTCTCACGCCTCTCACCAGCGGCAATCCGGCGCCTGCTCAGCCTCGCCGAGCAGCCCGCCCTGGGCAAGCTGCTGGGCGTCCGCTGAGGTCGCTCCTACTCCCCGGAGCCGTCGTCCTCGAAGACCGATGCACCGGCGGTCACCGCTGCTCGCGGCTCGCCTCCGAGAGCAGCAGGTAGCGGTCTGGGCAGGGCAACTGGGGTCACGAAGCGGTCGACCAGCTCGCGAGTCCCGGCGATGCCGAGCCGATCGAACAGGAGCCCCATCTTGTCGCGCAGCTGACGCGCGATCTCCTGCGCGGCCGCCTCGGGCAGCGTCCACAGCTGGCGCTTGAACGGGCCAATCGCCTTCTTGCGCGTCTTGTAGAGAAACTGCTCTTCCGTCTGCCCGTCGCTGCGCTCGTCGGCGCAGTTGGCGCGCGTCCACTCCATCATCTCGGCCCGTAGCTCAGCAGGCAGGCCGCCGCCGTCGTACAGGATGTTCTGGAAGCCGGTCGCCAGGTGGATCTCGGCGGTCCCGCTGGCCGGGAAATGGTGGAATGCGTCCTCCGGCAGGGTCGAGGCGCCGTGTTGCACGCAGCCCGCCAGGCCGTACTCCTCGCGCGCGAGTGTCGAGAGCCGGCGCAGCGTGTCGAAGTCGATCTTGACCTCGGCGATCGAGCCGTCGGCGAGCGGCACCCCCCCGTGACTCGTGCCGGTCTGGATGCTCACCTTGGCCAGTCCGACGAGGTCGCTGCCCAAACGGCTCTGATACTCGTCCAGGTAAGCCCGCAGCTCCTCCTCGGTGGAGTTTGCCTTTCCCACCTCGCCGATCTCACCGCCGATCGAAACGGTCACCCCGTCCGGCTCGAGGCGGCGGATGAGACGAGTCAGGTCGACCGTGTTGTCGGCGTTGACGCGCTGCTGCTCGGCGACCGTCGGCTGGGACAGGTCAACCAGCGTGGAAGAGTCGATATCGATATTCAGGAAGCCGGCGCCGACTGCCTCGCTCGTCAATGAACGAAGCCCTTCGAGCTCCTTCTTCGGATCCGATCGCCAGCTGGTCGCATTGAACTGGAAATGGTCGCCCTGCAGGAAGACCGGGCCAGGCCACCCCTCACGAATGGCGGCCGCGAGGATGACGGTTGTGTACTCGGCCGGCCGCTGCGCGGTGTAGGCCATCTCGCTCTTGGCGATCTCGAAGATCAGGGCTCCGGCATCGCGCTCGCGTGCCGCCGTAAAGGCCTGCCGCGCGGTCAGATAGGCAGCCGCTCGCACGTTGATCGCCGGTGTGGTGAAGCGAGTGGGATCGAACTCTCCTCGGCCGCGGGCGCGATACAGGTCATGGATAGAGGCCGATCCGCAGCCGAGCGCCTGGCTGGCCGACCAGATCACCCAGCCGCACGCATCGCGCAGGGATGGGTCGTCGTTGAACACCGCCTCGAACACGATCTCATCGACCAACTCGTCGCGGAAACGCCTCTCGTCACGGAGCTCCAGCCGCTCGCCCGAGATCCGCGCGACCGGACCCAGGCGGGCGAGCAGGTCGTCAACCGATCGGTAGCTCATCGCGGTCCATGCTGCAGACTCAGGACCACTGTAGCGCGGTCAGCGCAGCGCCGACGCCAGGGTGAAGGCCAACAGCGGAGCCACGACCAGGCCGATGCCGCCGGCTAAGACGTACCAATCGCGGGCCGCACGCGCATCGGCGACGTGCCGGGCACGCAGGCCCTCGAGCCACCAGAGGACTGCCGACAGGCCGATCGCATACAGCCCGGCCGCCAGCGCGACGACGCCGATCGCGAAGGGCCGCACCGCGACGCAATCGCCGAAGGCGATTGGTCCGCCGCCGGGACACGGCGCGGCCAGCTCGAACGCGATCAGCGCACCGGCACCGGCAAGTATGACGGCAAGCCAGGCGAGGTGGCCGAGGAGCGCGCGCGACGTGTGTGCCAGGCGCTGGGCTCAGCGCGCCGAGTAGGCGGCCGACCGAGCGCTCGCCGCCTCGGCCTCACGGAGGGTCAGGCGACGGTACTCGAAGTAGAGATAGACGAGCGCCGCCGCTCCGAGGGCCGCGCTCACCGCGCCGAGCCCGAGCGACAGGAGCGGGAATCGAGGCGGAATGAAGGAGCCGCCGGCCAGGTTGAAGGCGAGCAGCGGGATCATGATCAGCAGAACGAACAGGAACTGCAGGAAGTCGAGCATCCGGATCAGCGACCAGGCGAAGCCACGGCGGCCGCGCGCGGCCTGCGTCCAGATCACCAGCACGATGAGCAGGGTGAAGTTCCCGCCTCCAACCAGCGCGGCGATGATGAAGCCGACGTCGGCGCTGAAGTGCAGGAACGGGATCACGACGGTGGTGAGGTAGTACGCGTAGTTCGGGATGTACATGAGCAGGAAATAGATGAACAGGAAGAGAGGAACTCCCTTCAGCACGGCGACCAGCCACGTCTCGCGGCCGTAGAGCAACCAGTTCATGAAGTCCTCGACGAAGGCGAGCCCACGGCTGAGCTTGCCGCGGCGCCGTGGGAGCGGATAGCCGGTCGTCATCGGTCGCCTACCTGTGCTCGAGGAGGAAGGTGATCAGCGCCTGCAGCTGCGCGTCGCTGAGGACGTCGGGCCCGTATGCCGGCATGCCGGTCGCCGCTCCTCCGTTGTAGTTCTTCGACGAGTCACGGATCCACTGCTCCAGGAACTTGCGCGGATCGGCCTTGTAGTCGGCCTGCAGCTTGGCGAGGCCGCTGATCGGGTTCGGCAGGTCGGTGACCGGCGCGCTCCCGATCTTCTGCAAGTTCGGGCCGGAATTCGGCATCCCCGCCAGATCCTGGCCATGGCAGCTCGCGCAGGGCGGCGCCGTCGTCAGGTTGTGGAAGACGTCGTCGCCGGCGGCGGCGGTGTTCGGCGGTGGCGTCCCCGCCGGCGCGCTGGCGGCAGCCTCCTTGGCCCAGCTCTCGACCAGGGCGGTGAGGGCGTCGATCTGCTGGACGTTCAGCGCCCCACCGACCTCCGCGCTCCAGGCCGGCATCGGCGACTTCACGTTGCCGGAGACGACGACGCCCCCGAAGCGGATGACCAGGTTGACGTAGTGGGAGTTCGACTGCAGCTTGGTGGCGATGCTGGGGGAGTGGAGGTTCGGTGCCTTGACCCCGGTCTTGCCCACCTCGCCGCCCTTCCCCTCCGGCCCGTGACATTGCGCGCAGCCGGGGTTGGCGGGCTTCTCCGTGGTGGGCAGCGCGAAGAGCTCCTTGCCGTAGGCGAGCAGGGCCGTCTTTTCGGCTTCGAGGTTGGACGTCCGACGCGGCGTGTCGGTCACCCAGTAGAAGACCCCGAAGAGCGAGAGAGCGGTGATCAAGACCACGCCGAGCGTCTTGAGCCGCATCTACAGACCGGTGCAGTGCGGAATCTTGTCCGGCGAGCGGTCGTCGAAGGTCACCGTCCCGACCGGCGGGCCCGTGATCTTCTGACGCGTATCGATCACGTAGATCCCGTCCTTGTCGATTGTGGTATTGAAGCGATCCATGCCGCGCGGCGCGGGGCCATCACGCTTCTCGCCGAGGACGGTGTACTTGCTGCCGTGACAGAGGCATTCGAACCAGTGGCTCTTGTCGCAGAGCTGCGGAACCTGGCACCCGAGGTGCGGGCACTTACGGTAGAGCGCCAGGACCTTATCCTTTGGATCCGGGACCGGGGTCTTCTTTCCGTCGACCAGGTTCTCGGCCGCAGGGACATTGACCAGGAAGAGGTTGGCGGGCCCGTAGATATACGGCTCCCCCGCCGCCCACTTCGGCGCGAGGGAGTTGATCGCCGCTGCGGTGCCGACCGGAATCAGACCGCCGAGGCCGGAGGTCACGTTCGGCCACAGGAACGCCCAGGTGCCACCAAAGAGCTCGAGCGTCAGGACCCCGATGCCGATTCCGAGCATGCGTCGCATGAAGGTGCGGCGGGCGATCTCGCCGGCCGGCGGACCGGGCACCTCACCGTAAGCAGGGGGCTGCTGCGTCATAGCGTGAAGAAGATCCCCTGCCACGGCCAGACCCAGTTCCAGCCGGGGCCGCGGAAGAACGACCCGATGAAGGTCACCAGCAGCCCCCCGATCATGAGGCACAAGAAGAAGACCCACGCCAGCTTGCGGTCGCGTGCCGCCTTGTAGGGCGATCGATCGATGTAGGCGATCAGGGCGATCCCGATGAAGTAGAGGGGCGGCAGCAGGACCCCGACCACGGTGCCGTTGAAGTAGGAGAGCAGCTCCTGCAGGCCAAGGAAGTACCACGGCGCCTTGGCGACATGGGGCGTCACGGACGGGTTGGCCATCTCCTCGAGCGGCGCCCGGATGAAGAAGCTGGCGACGACCAGCAGGGCACCGATCAGCATCATCATCACGAACTCGGCGCGGAGCAGGTGCGGCCAGGTGAGCAGCGTCTCGTCCGGCCGCTTGTCGACGCGGACCATCGACTCCTGCTTGACATAAGCGAGCAGCCGGAAGCGCTCAGTGCCCGGCACGCCCGGCGGGCCCGGCAGCTTGGGCCCCTGCGTCACCGGCGCCAGCGGCGCCTCTGACGGGGCCTGCGAGGGCGCGTTCTTGTCTGCGGTGCGGTTGGGTCGCTTCTCGATGGTCATCGGTCCGCCTCCCTCACACCGGGCCCGAGATGCCGCCGTCCTTCCGGATCCGCCAGAAGTGGACGACCAGGAGGATGGCGGCGATCAGCGGGAAGGCGATCACATGCATCACGTAGAACCGGATCAGGGTCCCCTGCCCGACCTCGATCCCGCCCAGCAGCAGGAAGCTCGACTCGCTGTTGATCAAGGGAGCGTAGGTCGCCATCTGGCTGCCCACGGTGATGGCCCAGAACGCAATCTGGTCCCAGGGCAGCAGGTAGCCGGTGAAGCTCAACCACAGCGTGGAGAAGAGGAGGAGGGTCCCGATCACCCAGTTGAACTCCCGCGGCGGCTTGTAGGCGCCGTGGTAGAAGACCCGGATCATGTGCAGGAAGACGGTGAGCACCATCAGGTGCGCGGCCCAGCGGTGCATGTTGCGAACCAGCAGGCCGAAGGCGACCGAGGTCTCGATGCTCTGGATATTCTGGTAGGCCAGGGCGATCGATGGCACGTAGAAGAACATCAGGTAGATGCCGGTCACCGTGAGCGCCAGGAACAGGAAGAAGCTGATCCCGCCCAGGCAGAAGGTGTAGGTGTAGCGGACCGCATGCCGCTTGACGCGCACCGGGTGCAGGTGCAGGAAGACGTTGTTCATCACGGCCAGGGCGCGGGTGCGGCTGGTCGTGGGGTACGGCTGGCGGAAGAGGCTGCGCCACGCTTCCGACTCCTTGACGACGCGCATCAGGTCGCCGGGCCCGGGAACCCTCATCGCCCCACCGCCTCCCCAGCCTGCTGGCCAACCTGGCCGAGCACGTTGTCCTTGTAGCTCTCCAACAGTACCTTGCCGTCCGGCGTGAAGCGCTCGAGCTCGAGCCGATCCATGGTGATGCAGTTGGTCGGGCAGCGCTCGACGCACAGGTTGCATCGGATGCAGCGCTCCTCGTCGATGACCATCGCAATCCCGCGCGGCCACGACTGGAACAGGTCGACCTCCGGGTCGTCGCCGCCGACCTGCGCCTTGTCGATCATGTAGATCACGCCCTCGGGGCAGACGTCGGCGCAGAGCCCGCACAGGATGCAGCGCGGCCCGTCGATATTGATGTTGTGGTTGCACTGCAGGCAGCGGCTCCCCTCGGCGATCGCGCTGCGCGTGTCGTAGCCCACCTCAACCAGGCTGGTGAAGTCGCGGCGCAACTCGGGGGGCGCCATCGGAATGTGCTGCCGCCGGGTCGCCTCGTACTTGTCGGGCATGTCGTGATCGAGCGCCTGGGTGACGGTGGCGCGGTTGATCACCGGCAGCTCCTCGAGCTCCAGGCCGCGCAGGCCGGCGAGCCACCGATCGACGGAGCGGGCCGCACTGCGACCGAGGCCTGCCGCCTCGATGATGGTGGCGGGGCCGGTGACGAAGTCGCCGACGGCGAAGATGCGCTCGGAGCTCGTGCTGAACGTATCGGCATTGACGGTCACCTTGCCGCGGTCGATCTCGAACCGCATGTTGTTCAGCTTGCGGCCCCTGGCATCGGTCGGTGTGGTGCCGTTCAGCGGCGGCGTGCGCCACGAGGAGATCGAGCCACCTTCGACAATGGCGCGGGTATCGGTCACGCCGATGTGGCGGTTGAGCTTCGCGCCATACTCGCCGAGCACGTTGTTGTCGGGTGCCTGGCTCGTGCAGGGGATCACCATGTCGCAGGGGACCGTGAATTCGCTGCCGGGGATCGGCTCCGCACTCCGCCGTCCCGAGGCGTCCGGCGGACCGAGCCGCGTGCGCTGGAAGACCATTCCGGTCACCTTGCCCCGCTCGTCGGCGAGCACCTCGACGGGAGCGGCGAAGAGCTCGAACTTCACGCCCTCGAAGCGGGTCTCGTGCTGCTCCTCCTCGTCGACCACCATCTCCTCTGGTCCGCGGCGGTAGAGGATCGTGGAGCTCTTCGCACCGAGGCGAAGTGCGGTTCGCGACGAGTCCATGGCCGTGTAGCCGCCGCCCACCACCACCACGTGGTCGCCGACCCACTGCTGCTCGCCGAGATTCGCGCGCTTCAGGAAGTCGACCCCGTAGATCACTCCGTCGAGCTCCTCGCCGGGGACGTTCATGGCGACCGGGTACATGCAGCCGGCGGCCACCACCACCGCGTCGTGGCGCGCCTCCAGCTGGTCGAGCGTCACGTCACGCCCGATCTCGACGTTGTAATGGAACTCCACCCCGTGCTTGGCGACCCAGTTCACGTCGAGCTCGATCACGTCTCGTGGCAAGCGGAAGGCAGGGACGCCGATCAAGGTCGTGCCGCCGCCGGATGGCAAGGCCTCGTAGACATGCACCTCGTGGCCGTAGGTCGCGAGCTCCTTGGCGACCGAGAGGCCGGCTGGCCCGGCGCCGATGACACCCACGCTCTTGCCGGTCGAGGGGCCGACCTCCACACGGTCGGGCATGTTGTTGGCGTAATGCCAGTCGACCAGGAAGCGCTTCATGGCCCGAATGGCGAGCGGCTTATCGATGTCGGCCCGGCGGCAGGCCTTCTCGCACGGAGCGCTGCACACATAGCCGCAGATGGCGGCCACCGGGTTCGGGTCGCGCGCCAGGATATAGCCCTCTTCGAAGCGCCCCTCGGCGGCCAGCATCAGGTAGCCACGGCAATTGGTGTTTACCGGACACCCTTCCTGGCACTCGATGTTGCACTGAAGCCAGTCCACGCCGACCTCGGCCGTCTGGAACCTCAGGGGAATCGCAGTATCGGAGATCACTGGCGTCGTCGTCGCTCTCTGGCGGGTTGCACGATGAGCAGGCTGGACGAAGGAGCGGCGAGGTCGATGCTACCGTTCGCGCGCTCGTGGTGTCAAAGCGGGCGCCGGGTCAGGAGGGAGCCGCGAAGAAGGCGGCGAACACGCGACGCACGAGCGGAGCCGCGTCGGCCCCGCCGGTGGCGAGATGGACTCTGCCCAGCAGGGTGGCGGCGGCGATCAGCGGATCGTCGGCCGGGGCGAGGGCCGGGAACCAGGCGTCGGGGTCGGGGCCACCTGTCTCCGCCGTTCCGCTCTTGCCCGCCACCTGCAACCCAAAGCCGGCAAATGCGATGTAGCCGGTGCCATACGGCAGGTTGACGACCGCCTTCAGGGTCTCAACGACATAGTCGAGCTGCTCCCGCGTCATCGGGATCTTGCCCTTGACGGTGGGTTTCGTCGTCTCGACGACGCGACCGTTGGGCAGAGTCGCTGCGGTCACCAGGCGTGGCACCCAGAGCGTTCCGCCGTTGCCGATCGCGGCATAGGCATTCGTCAGTTGCAGTGGCGTCCCCAGGAAGAAGCCCTGGCCGATGCTCATCTGTATCTGGTCGAACGGGCCGTACGCCGCGCTGCGCTCGCGCGCCAGCCACGCTGCATCAGGCACCACTCCGGTCTCCTCGATCAGGTGCTTCACGCCGGTCGCCTGGCCGAATCCGAAGTCGTGCAGGAGAGCGGGGAACAGATCCGGATCGGCCTGGTAGACCGATAGCCCGAGCGGCATGTAGGTGGTATTGCAGCTGAACGCCATCGCCTGCGCCAGCGAGACGAGGCCGGGCAATGAGTGACGCTGGTAGTTCACGGCGGTGAAGTCCTGGCTATAGGTCCACGACGGCGGACAGGTGACCAACGTCGAGGGCACCGCCACGCCGCTCTTCAGGGCTGCGGCCAGGGTGAATGGCTTGAAGGACGAGCCCGCGGGGTAGGCGGCCTGCGCGGCGCGATTGAGGATCTGGCCGGACTCCTGTGCGGCGAGCGGCTGGCCGCCGAACGTGGTGCCGAGCGTCATCCCGTTCGGATTGAAGAGCGGAGCGCTGGCGAGTGCCCAGAGATCTCCGCTCTTCGGGTCGAGCGCGACCGTCGCTGCCTCGGCGTAGGAGGCGATCGCCGCCTCCGCAGTTGCCTGCAGCCCGGCGCGCAGGGTGATGGTGAGGTTTGCACCGGCGATGAGATCGCGGTGCAGGACGGCCTTGCTGGGACCATCCGCCGGGACCGCCTGCAACTCAAAACCGGGCGAGCCGCGCAAGAGCTCCTCGGCTCCGAATTCGAGCCCGCTCCGGCCGACCATATCCCCCGATTGATATCCCTTGGCCAGGAGGTCGGGAAGCTCCTCGGCGGTCACCTCGCTCACGTAGCCGATCGTCTGTCCCGCGAGCCAATCCTGCGGATAGACCCGCTTGCCGTCGGCGCGCGTCTCGGCGTAGACGGTCCCATCCAGCGCTGTGATGCGGCCGCGAGGCGAGGTCGTGCGCTTGAGGCGCAGCTGCCCGCTGGTCCCGAGCTCGGGGAAGAGGAGCGCCGGGGTCCAGCGCACCTGCCACCCGTTCGCGCCCTGGGTAAGCTTCAGCTCGCGCTCGAGGTCAACCTCACCGAACAGGTCAGTCTTGAAGGTCAGCTGCAGGGGCACCGCCATGGCGGGGACCGGGCCGGGGAGTGGTGCGCCGGGATCGAAAGAGGAGGCGGGTGTCGGCTCCGGGGTGGGCGTTGCGGCCGCGCTGGCAGACGGATCGACCGTCGGGCGCGGAGTCGGAGTTGGAGCGGGCAGGTCGGGAGGCCGAGGCTCGGCGGCCACGCTCGATGGCCGAGCATCTCCAGCGCTGGCGTACAGGGCGGTTACCTGGGCGAGGTCGGCAAAGCTGGCGTACAGATCGGCGAAGCGCTGTTCGGGATACCGCTGCCGGTCGGCCGGGGCGACGAGCTTATACATGGCGGCGTGATCGCCGTGGGCCCAGGCTTGCAGATAGGCCTCGGCCACCGCCCTCGCCGCCTCCGGCGGGGCAATGGGTGCGGGCGTCGGATAAGGGGTTGGACTCGGCTGATTGATCGAGCAGGCCCCGAGCAAAAGGCTCACGACGAGGAGCGGCAGCGGCCGCCGGGTCTTCATCGGGCCAGCATCACCCGGCGGAAGCCCTCCGCGGCGCGATACCCGGCGCGCTCACCGAGCTCCTCGGCGCGGCGGCGGAGCCAGCGAGCGAGCTCTTCGAAATCCCGGAACTGGCTGCGGTGATGCGAGAGCGCCGCAACCTTGCGCTCAAGCGTCTCGCCGATGTCGACCAGCTGGTTCGCCTCATTGGTGCTCCACAGGTAGAGCTCGGCGACCTTCCAGGCTGTCACCCCGTGCTCGAGCTGCTCGCGGAAGTTGAGCGGATCGCGCGCGGTCGGGAAGACCGCGTCGACCACCACCTGTCCCACCGCTCGGTGATCGGGATGGTTGACCCATTCGTTGTTGACGAAGAGGACGGTCGGGTCGTGGGTCATCACGACCTCGGGCTGAAATGAGCGGATCGCGTAGGTGACCCGTTCGCGCAGCCGGAGCGAGGACTCGACCTGGCCGTCCGGCTCGTCCAGGAAATCGACGCCGGCAACGCCGATCTCGGCGGCTGCGGCGCGCTGCTCGCCCTCACGAAGCTCGCCGAGGGCGACCGGATCGGCGGAGGGGTCGTCGCTCCCTTTATCTCCGCGGGTCAGGAGCAGGTAGCGCACGGTCGTACCCTCGGCGATCCAGCGCGCCACGGTGCCCGCGGCCCCGAACTCGATGTCATCCGGATGCGCGGCAACCACCAGGACGCGCTCGGGGGTGGGCAGCTTATCGTTCGGCATCGGGTCGGCCGATCGTAGCAGTCAGCCGAGGGCGAGCGTCCGCGCTCCCTCGGGATCGAGCAGCTCGGCGGTCCAGGGATGGCAGGTGAAGTACAGGACCTGGTGGCGGCCGGCTAGGTCGCGGATCGCCACGCCGGCCCGCGCGGCACGCTCGGCATCGAAGTTGACCAGGATATCGTCCATGACCACTGGCAGCGGCTCCGCATGGGTCGCGAACTCTTCGATCAGGCCGAAGCGCAGCGCCAGGTAGAGCTGCTCGGCTGTGCCCCGCGACAGCTCCTCGGTCGTTCGACCCTCGCCGCCCTCTGTTTCGACCCGTACGCTCGCGTCGCCAGGCGGCGCGACGATGCGCGCGTAGCGACCGCCGGTGAAGCGCTCGAAATGCGAGGCAGCCGCACGCACCACGTCCGGCTGGCGCTCGCGCTCGTACCGCGAACGCGTCTCTTCCAGGAGCTTGAGCGCGACGGCCCGCACGGCCCATTGATGACCGATGGCGACCGCCTGCCCCTGAAGAGCCGCCAGCTCCTGGCGCCGCTGGCCGAGCTCCTCGGCAACCTCGAGCTGGCGGATCCGCGCCTCGAGCGCGCCGATCCGATTGAGGGCCGCGCCCTCGTCCGCCTCGAGCTGCTCCACCTGACCCTGGGCCTCGGCCTGGGTCACCTCGAGCGTGGCTGGGTCGCGGTCCCGTGCCTCAGCCACGAGCGCCGGGACGGCATCCGCGCCGCCGGCGATTCCCGCCAACCCGGCTCGCAGCTCGCGCGCGCGAGCCACCAACGCGCGACGTTCGGCGGCTGTCGCGTCGCGACGGCGAAGGGCATCCG
>JALYTG010000167.1 GCA_030854405.1 Chloroflexota bacterium
TTCGACGATCTCGCCATCCTCAGCGGACTCGACGCGCCCGAGGCGATGGTCGAGCATTGCCTTCGCCTCGGCGCGCGCATCGTCGCGCTCAAGCATGGCGCGCAAGGCGCCTGGCTCGCCGAGGGCAAGCGCCGCATTCGCATCGCGCCGCATCCCTGCCGCCCGGTCGACGCGACCGGCGCCGGCGATGCGTACGCCGCGGGCCTCATCAGTCGCCTCTCGGAGCGCGCGTGGCCACCGAACGAGGCGCCCCTGCGCGATGCGATGCGCGCCGCAGCCGCACTGGCGGCCCTCGTCGCGGGGGCCTTCGGAGCCCAGGCGCGCGTGGCCGGCGAGGGCGCCCCAGTCTTCCCGACCTGATACGCATTCCTGCGCGACGCGCCGGCTCGACCGCTACCCTCCGCTGGTGGCACCCGTTTCTCCGCTACTGCGACTGTCCGAGGAGGTCGCTGCCGCGTTGGCCGGCGGGCGTCCGGTGGTCGCGCTCGAATCGAGCCTGATCGCGCAGGGTCTGCCGCTCCCGCACAACCTCGAGACGGCCCACAGGTCCGAGGCAGCGGTGCGCGAGGAAGGGGCGACACCGGCCACCATTGCGCTCGACGGCGGACGCCTCGTCGTCGGCGCCGACACGGAGCTGATGGCGCGCCTCGCCGATCCGAGCAATGCGCCGCTCAAGGCGGCGTCGCGCGATCTGGGCCCCGTCCTGGCATCGCGCCGCCTCGCCTCGACGACGGTGAGCGCCACCATGCGTGCGGCGCACCTGGCCAGCATCCGGGTTCTGGCCACCGGGGGCATCGGTGGGGTGCACCGCGGCGCGGCGATCAGCCACGACGTCTCCTCCGACATCGACGAGCTGGCGGCCACGGCGGTCGCCGTGGTGTGCTCAGGCCCGAAGTCGATCCTCGACCTGCACGCCACATTCGAGCTGCTCGAGACGCGCAGGGTGCCGCTGATTGGATATGGCGTCGATGAGATGCCCGCCTTTTACAGCACGGGTTCAGGACTGCCCCTCGTCCATCGTGTCGACAACCCGGACGAGGCCGCTGCGGTTCTCAGGATGCATTGGTCGATCGACGGCAGCGGAGGGCTCCTCTTCCTGCAGCCACCGCCCGCCGAGCTGGCGATCCCGCTTGACGAGGTGGAAGCGTGGATCGAGCTGGCGATCCGCGACGCCGATGCGCATCAGATGAGCGGCGGGGCGGTCACACCCCACGTTCTCGCCTACCTCGCGCGTGAGTCGGAGGGCAGGACCCTGCGCGCCAACATCGGCCTGATCGTCAACAACGCGCGGACCGCGGCGCGGATCTCGGTGGCGCTGCAGCACCGCTAGCGGAGGCACTGGTCCGAGCGGCTTGGAGTATTCTGCCGCTGGGGCAATCGGAGGGCGGCCATGCGCATCTACGAGGGGAGCCCGCGGCAGGACTGGGAAGAGGTTCTGCGCAGCATCGGCGCATACGCCGATCGCGAGCGGCTCAAGGAGCTGCTGCTCCTCGAGCTGGATGGCGGTTTTCTGCTGCAGGGACTGACTCTGCCGCCACAGGGGGTTGCCTCCGAGGGGTTCGGCGCGCTTGCCAAGCGGACCCATGAGCTGACCGACGATCAGATCGCGGAGCTGATGGAGCCGGCCGCGGAGCACCGCAGCAGCGCGACCGACGATCAGCCGCATCCTGACATCGGGCACTACTACGAGCTCTCCATGCGGGTGGTTGGCGCCTACATCGACAGCCAGAAGGCGCACGATGTCTTCCTCTTCGAGCAGGACGGCTCGTACGTCGTTCGGCTCTTCGCCAGCGCCGGGACGCGTGCCGCTGGCCACCAGCTTGCTGAGTTCACGCGCGACGAGATCATGGCTATGATCGAGTCCGCACCAGAGCATCGGCAGTAAGCGCCGGAGGCGTAGCCCCCAGGCGTTCAAGAGTCGTAGGGGAGGCCCCGTAATGAAGGCGTTGAAGGTTGTTCTGATCAGTGTTGGTGCGCTCCTCGCAGCCCTGATCGTGATTCCGCTCACGATCCTGGCCGGGCTCTTCGTCTGGCTCAAGCTCACCGAAGAGGCAGACGACGAGGATCTGGAGCTCGACGACACCATCTGAGCTCCTTCCCTCACTGGACCAATGCGGGCGCCGACGGGCGCCCGGTTGGCTTACCCGCCAGTGGCGAGCGCCCAGGCGATCGTCCAGCAGACGGCCGCGACCAGCATCGCGGGCCACAGGCGGCGGGCCCCGATCGCGCCGATCGCCACCGCCGCGAGGCCGATCCCGCCGAGCAACGCGCTGACGGGCGGTAGTCGATCGTCGCCGGCGAATGCGGCAGCCACGCCAACCCCCACCACCAACGTCAGGCCGACCGCCAGCGCGTGGCTGCGGGCGCGACCCAGTAGCTGGGCAAGGTTGCGCGAAGAGGCCGCCGAGTCGAGGGGAAAGTCGCGGAGCGCGTTTGCGAGATGGGCCGCCGCCGCAAATGGCGCCACCAGCACCATCGCCCCCACCACGCGCCCGACCGGAACGTCGATCCCGCTCGCAATCCAGGCCGGCAACAGGCCGAAGCTGACGACGTAGGGGAGGACGGAGAGCGGGGTGCGCGAGAGAGCCAGGTCGTACAGAAGCGCAGCCCCGACCGCGATCGCGCCCAGCAGCAATGGCAGTGGCCCGAGGAGAGCCGAGCTCACCAGCTGCGTGATCAGGCCAGCGATCCCGATCGCCACCGCCGCCGATGCCGTCAGCTCGCCCGCGGGGATAGGCTTCTCCGGACGCACGCCGGCATCACGCTCGCGGTCCGCCCAGTCGTTGAAAGCGCCGGTGGCCACCTGCGATCCCGCCACGCTCAGGACGACGAGTGCGACTCTCCAATCGATCGGCTGACCAGCCTGTCGGGTGAGGATCACCGCGAGCGCGGCCGACAGGGCGACGACGGCGGCGGCCGGCGCTGGATGAATGAGGCGCAGGGCGGCCGGCATCGGCCGAGGATCTAGCCGGTCGCTGGCTGTGAGTCGGGCGGCGGCGTCATCAGGCTCCCGCCTCCCGGCCTAGGATCTCATCCATCAGCTCGAGGAACTCGGGGGTGTCGTTGATGACGGTGATTCGTACGTTGCTCGGGCGCGGTTCGATCAAGGACTATCGCTCTGCGGCGGAGGCAGTATAGCCCGCCGCCTTAACGCCTCCGAAGGACTCAATAGCCTCCCCCGTTGCCGCCCTGCTTGCAGGCGGCCAGCAGGAGGAAGACCGCCAGTAGCGCGACTCGCCGGACCAATGGATCGGCCGCAAGGGCCGTCAATCGTCGCTGCATGAACCTCCTTGGGGCAGACTCGGTGCCAGCGCGAACCGGTCGCATCAGCTGTGGACTCCCAGTCCCCAACGGCGCCGCACGAACCCCTCCAGACTCCCGAACAGCAGCCCGTCGATACCGATCCCGATGGCCAGGATCACGAGCATCATGGATAACAGCCCCGGGGCATCGGAAAGTTCGCGAGCGAACTGGAGACGGGCCCCGATCGACGGCTGGGTCCCGATGATGACGAGGAGCTCGCCAGCCATCAGGCTGCGCCAGGCAAAGGCCCATCCTTGTTTCAGGCCGCCGACGAACCCCGGAAGTGCGGCCGGTAGAACGACAAACCGATACTTCTTGAACCGGCGGGCGCCAAGTACGCGTCCCACGCGCAGGAGCGACCGCGGAATCGTGTCCACCCCGGCGATCAGGCCGTTGGCGATCGCGGGCGCGGCGCCAAGGACGACGACGAAAAGGATCGCCGGCTCGCTCAACCCGAAGATCAGGATCGCCAGCGGGAACCAGGCGATCGATGGCATCGTCTGAAGGCCGGTGATCAGCGAGGCCCCCGCCGTGCGCAACGTCCGCGAGCCGACGAGCGCCAGTCCGATCAGCATGCCCACCGCCAGAGCAACGCCGAAGCCAATCGCGGCGCGCCGCATGGTGATCGCCACGGCCAGCGGCAGATCTCGGGCAGTGACATCAGACGCGAGGCGCCCGAAGACCTCCACCGGACCCGGCAGCACGTAGCTCGGTCGCCAACCGGTCAGAACGATGGCCTGCCAGGTGGCGAGCAGAATGCCGGCGGCCGCAAGCTTGGGCCAGAGCCCTGTCCAGAGCCGAGCGGCCCGCGCGATTCGAGGCCGGAGCGGCATGTCAAGCGCATCCAGCCCGGCGAGCTCGCGCGCCTGGCGAGCCTTGGCTTCGCTGCCCCCGTCAGTCGTCCGCATGTCGCCGCACCTCGGCGCGCAGCCGAGCGGTTACTTCCTCGGTCAGGGCAGCCACGTCGGGGGATCCAACGAGCCGGGGCCGCGGCAGATTGACCTCAAAGGCCGCAGCGACCCGGCCGGGACGACTCGTCAGCACGGTCACCTGATCGCCCAGACGCACCGCCTCCCGGACATCGTGCGTGACGAACACAACGGTGGGGCCGGTCTCGGCCCAGAGCTGCTCGAGCTCGTCGTGCAGAAGGTCGCGCGTCATCGCGTCAAGCGAGCCGAATGGCTCGTCCATAAGCAGGATGTCGGCTCGTTGTGCCAGGGCGCGGGCGAGCGAGACTCGTTGACGCATTCCTCCAGAGAGCTCGTGCGGCAGCTTGTGTTCGAACCCAGTAAGACGAACGAGGGCCAGAAGTCGGTCGGCTTCCCCTCGCCAGGTCGCCTTTTGGGCACCTGCCAGGCGCAGCGCAAGCTCGACATTGCCGCGCGCCGTCAGCCATGGGAAGAGAGCCGACTCCTGAAACATTAGCGTGGGCCGCCCCTGGATGCGCATCGCACCGACCTTCGCCCGTTCGAGGCCGACGATGAGGCTGAGCAGCGTGCTCTTGCCGCAACCCGATGCTCCCACCAGGCAGTGGAACTCTCCGCGCCGAACCTCGAGCGAGATGTCGCGCAGGGCGAGTACGCGGTTGCCAGGTGGGCCATACGATTTCGAGAGGTTGGAGATCGAGATGGCCAGCGGCTCTCGCGATGTGCCTACCCCCGGGGTGGAGGTCGCAATGTGCGCGCTCATGGCTCCGCTACTGGGGGTTTGCCCGCCGCTTGAAGGACCTCATTGAGGAGCTTGAGATCATAGATTCCGTGGAGGTCTACCGGATCGAGAAGTCCCAGGCTGATCGCCGCGTCCGCGGAACGCTGCAGCGACGGTGCGATCGGATCCATTATGAATGTGAGGTTCTTCCAGGCGGCCACCATCACCTTGTCGGCGAGCCGTTTTCCGGTAACCTCCTCGATCTGGGCGTTGACGAGCTGCTGTGCCTTGGTTGCATCCGTCTCGATGAGCTGCTCGGCTTCCAGCTGCGCCTCGATGACGTGCTTGATGATGTCGGCATGCTGGTCGAGGAACTTCGTGCTGGCGACGAGGTGGGTGGTCACGAACTTACCGTCGGGCCAAAGGTCGCGCTCGTCAACCAGGACCTTCCCCCCGCCTTCCTGGATCAGCCGCGTGGCCCACGGCTCCGGCACCCACGCGCCGTCGACCTCGCCGCTCTGAAAGGTCTGGAGGGTCTGCGCGTTCGCCTGCGGCAGGATCTGCACATCGCCGCCGCCCTCCTTGGTTGTCTTGAGA
>JALYTG010000168.1 GCA_030854405.1 Chloroflexota bacterium
CCAGCAGGCCGATCATGGCCGCGACGACCGCAAAGGCGGCCGCCGGCTGGTACTGGAAGGGCGGCGGGATGACGTAGCTCCACAGCACGTTGGCGAGAAAGCCGGTCGCCGCGCCGGCGATTGGGCCGGCAAGCACGCCGACCAGGATGGTGCCGATCGAATCGAGGTAGATCGGGATCTTCAGGGCGTTGGCCACGGCCGAGCCGAGCACGATATTGATCGCGATGGCGACCGGCATGAGCACGATCGTTCGGGTCGAAAACTGGCTCGCCAGGGACTCGAGGTGGCCGGTCTGCAGGTACTCCAGGCCGAAGAGGACGACCCCGCCGACGAGCAGAGCGATCGCGAGGACGAGAGCGAACGAGTTCGCGGTTGCCTGGTTGATGCCGGTCGTCGGATCGGGAGCAGCGTCGAAGTTGCCGAAGATGACCACGCCGAGGGCGGCGACCACGCCAAAAGCGACAAACGCCGCAATGGTGCGAAGCCAGCGCTGCGACATCTCGTTTCTCCTCGCTCAGCTGTACGGGACCGACACGGCACGGACCAACCGCTCGAGCAGCTCGGCCTTCATGCCCTCAGCATCGATGGCGGTCGCGATCCGGACCCGGGGTCGATCCGGGGTCTCATCCCGGAAGAGGCTGCCGGCAGCGAAGACGTCCGCGCTCGTATCGCAGGCCAGCTGCTCGGTGACGGTCTCGGTTACGAGCGCGGGACGGAGGACGGATCCGATCAGGGTCACCGGATCGTGGAGATAAGCTCCGGCGATCCCATCGGCCTTCTCGTGAAAGCCGACGTAGAAGCGGACCGCATCGCGCACGATGCCGGCGAGGTGAGTGTCCGGCAGAACGCGCAGATCGTCCATGGTGAAGATGACGTCCTGTGTGGCGTCGAGCGGGAAGATGGTGTGCAGGGCACCGGAGCGCAGGCAGATCTCGGCCGCCTCCGGATCCACGCACGCGTTCCACTCGCCCGTTTCGGTCGTATTGCCGCGCTCCTCGAGCGTGCCGCCCATCCAGATCACCTCCCGAGCCTGGCCCCCCAGGTCGACCCCGTGCTGCACGGCTGCGGCCAGGTTGGTGAGCGGCCCCAGCGCCACGATCGTCACATCGCCCGGGTGGCGATTGACGTGCGCGCCGAGGTATCGGCTGGCAGGGATGGCGGTGTACTCGGTGGTGCCCAGCTGGCGGTCCTCGCCGCGCAGCTCGACGTAGCCGGTGCCGGTCGGCCCGTGGGTCTCGGGCGCGGTCCGCAGTCGCCGCTGAAGCGGCCTCGCCGCGCCGATGCTGACCGGCACGTCGCCCCGCCCGGCCATGCGCAGCAGCTTGCCTGTGTTGCGCGCCACGTGCTGGATCTCGACGTTGCCGGCCACGCACGTCACACCGCGCAGGTTGAGCTCCGGCGCGGTGGCGGCGATCAGCAGAGCCACCATGTCGTCGATCCCCGTGTCGACGTCGAGGATCAGCGGGCGGGGATCCGACTCCATGACCTAATGGTAAGCCTCGCCGCAGATGGCGGGAACCCGACGATGCTGGGGAAGAATCAGGCCTGCCAGCCGCCGGCCTGGCCGACCTTGGTGGTGAGCGGCCTGCCGATCGCCTCGCTGATGAAGCGGGCCGCAGTGAGCACGCCGTCGAGCGCGACGCCGTGGGAGAGCCCTTCGCGATCGAGGAGATACACGAGGTCTTCGGTGGCGAGGTTGCCGGCCGCGCCCGGCGCGTACGGGCAGCCACCCGTTCCGCCGCTCGATGAGTCGAAGGTCCGGATCCCCATCTCGAGCGCGATCGCGACGTTGGCCAGCGCCGTTCCGCGCGTGTCATGAAAGTGCATCGCCAGTCGGGGAGCAGGGATCCCCGCGTTCAGGAGCGCGCCGACGACGCGGCGAACGTCGGCCGGGACGGCCACGCCGATCGTATCGCCGATGCTGACCTCATCGACCCCGAGCTGGACCAGCTCCTGGGCGACGCCGACCACCGCCGCCTCAGTCACTGCCCCCTGGTATGGGCAGCCGAACGCCGTCGAGACGTAGCCGCGCGACCAGAGCCCGCGTTCCCGGACCTGTGCCATGACCGGGGCGAAGGCCGTCATCGACTCCGCGATCGACATCCCGATGTTGTGCTCCACGAACGGCTCGGAGGCGGCGGTGAAGAGGCAGATCGCGTCGGCCCCAGCCTCGAGCGCCCGTGACATGCCGCGCTCGTTCGGCACAAGCACGGGGTAGCGCACTCCGGGCCGGCGCTCGAGCCGCGCCATGAGCTCGCCGGCATCGGCCAGCTGAGGCACCGCCCGAGGCGATACAAACGAGGTCACCTCGATGTCGCGCAACCCCGCCTCGGCGAGCAGGGCGATGAAGCGCAGCTTCGCATGTGTCGGGATCGCCTGCTGCTCGTTCTGCAGGCCGTCTCGTGGGCCGACCTCGTAGATCCGCACCTCTCGTTCTGCCATCTATCCGATTATGGCTGCTCCCCACCGTCGACCTCCCCGGCCGATACCTCCGCCAGCTCGTCGCCGCGCTGTACCTGCTGGCCCACGCTCACGGCTATCCGCGTCACCGTCCCGTTCAGCGGCGCCACGACGGCATGCTCCATCTTCATCGCCTCGATCACGACCACCGGTTCGTGCTCCCTGACCGATGCGCCCTGGGCACGCGGGATCGCAATCACGCGGCCGGGCATCGGCGCGCTGAGCAGCGCAGATCCGCTCTGCGCGGCCGCGTGACGCGCGGCCTCTTCGACGGTCGGCGCGGGCGCGAGGCTGAACTCGACAGATTGCCCGTCGACATCAACGAACGCGGTTGCGCCGCTCCGCACCGCCCGGGACGCATCGGCCGCGGGCGCAATGCTGCGCACCTCCTCGCCGTTCCGCAGCCGGACAGTGGGCTCGGCGTTCAGCCGCCAGCCGCCGGCCCAGACCGCGCGATCGGAGAGCAGCGAGCCGGCTGCGGCCCGCCAGTCTTCATCGCTCGGCGTTGGCGGTCCGGGGAGGTCGACCCGCTCGAGCGTATCGGTCCGCGTCTCGCCGTCGAGCATGAAAGGCTGGGCGAGAAGCCAGCGGACGAAGCGCAGGTTCGTGCGCACCCCGAGCAGCGTGGTCGCCTCGAGCGCGCTGCGCAGCCGGGTGAGTGCGTCGGATCGTGTCTCTCCATGCGCGATCAGCTTCGCCAGGAGCGGGTCATAGCGGTCGGAGACGAGCTCGCCCTGGCGCACGCCGGCGTCCACGCGCACGCCGTCTGGCCACACCAGCCGCGTCACTCGGCCCGTGGCGGGCAGGAATCCCGCCTCCGGATCCTCCGCGTAGATGCGGGCCTCGATCGCGTGCCCATTGAGCCGAATGTCGCGCTGTCGAATCCCGAGTGGCTCGCCGGCGGCGATGCGCAGCTGGTCGGCAACCAGGTCGCGGCCGGTGACCGCCTCGGTCACCGCGTGCTCCACCTGCAGCCGGGTGTTCATCTCAAGGAAATGGAAGCGGCCGTCGTCGGTGAGGAGGAATTCGACGGTGCCCGCGTTCAGGTAGCCGACGCTGGCGGCGACGGTCAGGGCAGCTTGGCCCATCTGCGCACGCAGCTCCGCGTCGACCGTGGGAGCCGGCGACTCCTCCACGACCTTCTGATTGCGCCGCTGGCTGCTGCAGTCTCGCTCGCCAAGGTGGAGACCGGCTCCGTGCGCGTCACAGAGGACCTGGATCTCGACGTGACGCGGCCCGGCAAGGTAGCGCTCCAGGATCAGCTGCTCATCTCCGAAGGCCGCTCTTGCTTCGCGCCGTGCGCTGCTCAACGCCGACTCGAGATCCGCGGCGTCGCGAACGAGGCGCATCCCCTTGCCGCCTCCGCCGGCCGACGGCTTGACCAGGATCGGCAGCCCGATGCGGAGCGCCTCGCGACGCAGCGTCTCATCGGACTGGTCGGTGCCGTCGTAGCCGGGTACGGTGGGCACGCCCTGTTGTGCGGCCCGGCGACGTGCCTCGGCCTTGTCGCCCATCGCCGCGATGGCGCTGGGAGGCGGACCCACCCAGACCAGCCCGGCATCGATCACCGCCTGGGCGAACGCCGCGTTCTCCGCCAGGAAGCCGTAGCCCGGATGCACCGCGTCGGCGCCACTCCGGTGCGCAGCATCGATCAGCGCGTCGCCCTCGAGGTAGCCCTCGATGCGGACGGCCATGTCCATCCCGTCGGGAGGTTGCTCGTCGGCGGTGTGTACCGCGACCGTCCGCAGGCCCAGCCTCCGGGCCGTCCGCGCGATCCTTGCCGCGATCTCTCCCCGGTTGGCGATGAGCAGGCTGCGAATCGGATGCGCCGCGGGTTCGCCAAGCGACGAAGGCGACACCCGGAGGCGCGCGCCCACGCGATGCGCGGGCAGCTGACCGCTGCTGATCCAGCGCTGCACCGTGCGGACCGTGACACCCAGCCGTTCGGCAACCTGTCGCGGGGTCAGATCCTCAGACGGCATGTCGCGATTGTCGCAGCGTGGCGCCCCACGGGCACGCGACGGCCCGCCCGCTCAAGCCTCGACTCAGGCCCTCCAGGACGGCGGCCGCTTTTCGAGGAAGGCAGTCAGTCCCTCCTGTCCCTCCGCCGAGGTGCGCTGTTCGGCGATGTGCTGCACCGTGTGCGTCCGCGCCTCGGCCGGGGTGAGCGTTCGCAAGTCGCGGACGAGCGCCTTGGCCGCCCGCAGCGCCGTCGGGCCTGCAGTGAGGAGCTCGCCGACAACCACTCGGACCCGCGCGTCGAGGGCAGCCTCGTCGTCGAGCACCTCGTGCACGAGACCGATCTGGAGCGCGCGTTCGGCTCCGAACCGCTCACCCCCGGGAAACAGCGCGCGGGCGTGGCTCTCGCCGATCTTGGCCAGCACGAAGGGGCTGATGACCGCCGGCAGAAGACCGAGCTTGGTCTCGGTGAAGCCGAAGGTGGCGTCGGCGCTGGCCAGCACGATGTCGGCGACCGCGCAGAGGCCCATCCCGCCGCCCAGTGCGGCGCCCTGCACCCGGGCGACCACCGGCACCGGGCAGAGGTCGATGGCAGCAAACATCGCATGCATCCTCGCGGCGTCGGCCGCATTCTCCTCGAGGCCGAGTGCCAGCGAGCCGCGCATCCACTCCACGTCGGCGCCTGAGCTGAAGCTCTTGCCATGGCCGGCCAGCACGACGACGCGGAGCCCGCCTGCCGGCTCCGCCCCGAAGGCATTGAAGGTCGCGGTCAGCTCGCGGATCAGCTCGGCGTTGAGCGCGTTATGCACCTCGGGACGCGACAGCGTGACGCGCGCCACCGGGCCATCACGCTCGAGACGCGTCATTCCGCTCACCGGCGGCCGCGGCGGTAGAAGGGCTCAGCGACGGCGCGCACCTGGGACAGAAGGGGCTCTTCGAGCCAGACCACGTCGGTCCCGTCGGGGACATCGACCGTCGCCGCAGCGCCGGGCGCGCCTGTCAGCCCGAGGAGGAGGTGCGGACCGTCGGCCGTATCGGTCTCAACCAGGTAGGCCGATTCGACCCCGGTGGCTCGCAGCGTCCGGCCAAGGGA
>JALYTG010000169.1 GCA_030854405.1 Chloroflexota bacterium
ACGCGCTGGCCACGACGCGGTTCACCTGGATTCCCATCAGCTGAGCCGCCGGCAGATCCTCCGCCGCGGCGTGCATCGAGAGACCCAGGCGAGACCGGGTCACGAACACGGTGAGGAGGCTGAGCAGCACGGCGCCCGTGACGAAGCTGACCACGTTGACCTTCGAGAGGGTCAGGGAGCCGACCGCGATGACCCCCTGCAGCAGCCCGGGGGTTGGGAACGCAATCTGGACCGGCTGACCCCCGAGCCGGCTGGCGAGCAGGGTCCCGTTCTGAAGGATCTGACCGACCGCGAACGAGGTGAGCAGCATCGCCACGTCGGGCGCTCCGCGAATCGGCCGATAGGCGATCCGCTCCATGAGCAGGCCCACCACCACGGTCCCGCCGATCATCGTCAGGAGCGCGGCGGGCAGTGGCAGCCCGGCGAAAAGGGAAAAGGCGGCGAGGTAGCCGGCCACCATCATGAGATCGCCGTGGGCAAAGTTGATGAGCCGCAGGATGCTGAAGATGAGGGCCAGTCCGACCGCCATCAGCGCGTAGAGGCTGCCGGCGCTCAGCGCGTTGACGATCTGCTGCAGCGCGTACTGAACCATCTCAGTGGCCGAGGTAGGAGCGCTCGACGCGCGGATCGTGGCGCAGCTCGGCCGCTGGCCCTTCGAGCGCGATGCGGCCGGCCTCCATGACGTACGCCCGATCGGCGACATCCAGAGCTTGATGGACGTTCTGCTCGACCAGCAGGATGGTGAGGCCCTTGCCCTTGAGGCGGTCGATCACCTCGAAGATGCGCTCGACCATCAGCGGCGCCAGGCCAAGTGACGGTTCATCCATGATCAGCAGTCGAGGTTCGCTCATGAGGGCGCGGGCGATGGCGAGCATCTGCTGCTCGCCCCCCGACAGCGTGCCGCCGGCCTGTCCAAGCCGCTCGCGGAGACGAGGAAAGATCTCGGTCACCGCCTCGATTCCCGGCTCAAGTTCGGCCGCCGGACGCTGGATGCCACCAAGGATCAGGTTCTCGCGAACGGTGAGACGGCCGAAGATGTGGCGGCCCTCGGGGCAATGCGAGATGCCGAGCGCCACGATCCGGTCGGTCGACTGGCGGGTGATCTCGTTCCCCTCGTAGCGGATCGAGCCCTGGCTGGGCCGAATCAGGCCAGAGATCGCCTTCAATGTCGTCGACTTTCCGGCACCGTTCGAGCCGATGAGGGCGACCAGCTCGCCGCTCCCGACGCGCAACGAGATCCCGTCAAGGGCACGGATGTTTCCGTAGTAGACGTGCAGGTCGTCGAGCTCAAGCACGCTTCGCCTGGCCCAGGTAGGCGGCAATCACTTCGGGATCAGTGCGCACGGCCGCCGGGTCGCCGTCCGCGATCAGCACGCCGTGGTTCAGCACCTGGATTCGGTCGCACAGGTTCATGACGAGAGGAATGTCGTGCGCGACCAGCACGATCGTGATCCCGAGCTCGTCTCGAAGGCGCCGGATCATCGCCAGCAACTCCGCCGTCTCGGAGAAGTGCATGCCCGCATTCGGCTCATCGAGCAGCAGGATCCTTGGATCGGTGGCGACGGCGCGTGCGATCTCGAGCCGACGCTGATCGCCGTACGGCAGGCTGCGCGCGAGCCTGCCGGCGCGTGGCGCGAGGCCAAAGCGATCCAGCAGCTCGGCGGCCCCGGCCTCGATCTCGACTTCTGTCCGACGGAACGAGCGCGTCCTCAGGATGGTGGATGCGAGCGAGGCGGGCAGGCGCCGCTGAATGGCGACCTTGACGTTGTCGATGACAGACATGTCGTCGAAGAGGCGAATGCTCTGGAAGGTGCGCGCCATCCCGAGCCGGGCGACCTCGTGCGGAGGCAGCCGTGTGGTATCGGTGCCCGAGAAGCGGATCCAGCCGGATGAGGGGCGGACCATGCCCGACAGGAGGTTGAAGAGCGTGGTCTTGCCTGCGCCGTTCGGACCAATGATGCCGTGGATCGCTCCGGCGGGCAGGCGGAGCGAGTAGTCCGAGAGCGCAACTAGGCCGCGATAGCGCTTGGAGAGGCCACCCACTTCGAGCAGCGAAGAGGTCTCCGACTCGATGGCCGGCGCAGCCGGACTGACCACTGGCGCTCTCCGGGGGGTCGAGGTTCCTTGGCGGCCGTGCGGCCGGGCCGGGCCGACTATCGCATATCGTTCGAAGCAGGGTCAAACCTGCCGGGGGTGCCTGCCGAGCCCGCAACATGCGACACTCCACGCGTGCCCGAGTCCGCGTCTCACCTCCTCAGCTTCGCCCATGCAATGGCCGATGAGACGGATCCGATCGCTCTCGGCCATTTCGCCGGTGAATTGACAATCACGGCCAAGCCGGACCGCACTCTGGTCACACAGGCCGATACGCAGGTCGAGACGCTCGTGCGCGAGCGCATCGCGCAGACGTTCCCGTCGCATGGCATCCTGGGCGAGGAGTTCGGCAGCGAGCCCGGGGATGGCGAATCGCGCTGGATCATCGACCCGATCGACGGCACCCACAACTTCGTGCGAGGCATTCCAATCTGGGCGACGCTCATCGCCCTCGAGCGCTCGGGCGAGCTCATGGCGGCGGTCGTTTCAGCACCGGCGCTCGGCCTGCGCTGGTCGGCGGCGCAGGGAGCCGGGGCAACGACCCGGGTTGCCGGCCAGGAGCGGCCGATTCATGTCTCCGAGGTCGCCGGGCTCCACGAGGCGCAGCTGGTCTTCTCCGGCCTGCGCACCATGGACGCCGCCGGCTACGGCGCCGCCCTGCGCGAGGCGGTTTCGCGAGCGTGGCGGGATCGGGGCTTCGGCGACTTCTGGGGGTACATGCTGGTCGCGCAGGGATCTGCGGAGGCGATGTTCGAGCACGGTCCGCGGGTTTGGGATCTCGCCGCGCCTGCGTTGATCATTGAGGAGGCCGGAGGCCACATGAGCGACCTCGCGGGAGCACCCTCGCATCTCGGGCCGGGCGCCCTCGCCAGCAACGGGCTGGTGCACGATGAGCTGCTGCGAATCTTCAGCGCTGGCTCGCGCTAGGCCTTGATCCGCTCTCCCCGAGGGTCGTAGAGCGGCTCCGTGCTCACCGTGCAACCGACCCACTGGCCGAAGACCTCCACCTCCGCGCGCTGCCCCACCTCGGCGAGCTCCGGGGGAAGGTAGGCATAGGCGATGCTGCGCTCGACGGCAAACCCGTAGCCGCCGGAGGTGACCCGGCCTACCACGCTCCCCTCGACTCGAACCGGCTCATTCCCCAGCGCAACGGAGCGCGGGTCGTCGAGGATGAGACAGGCGAGCCTCCGCTCGAGTGGCCGCTCTTTCGCTGCGAGCAGCGCCTCGCGCCCCATGAAGTCCGTCCCCTTCCCCAGCTGCACCGCGAATCCCAGGCCCGCCTGATACGGCGTCTCCTCCGGTGTGATGTCGCTCGACCAGACCCGGTAGCCCTTCTCGAGCCGCAGGCTGTCGATGGCGCGATACCCGCCGGCCACCATCCCGTGCGGCCGGCCCGCCTGCCACAGCGTGTCCCACAGCAGCAGCCCGTACTCCATCGGGCAGTAGAGCTCCCAGCCGAGCTCTCCCACATAGGTGACCCTCAGCCCTGTCACCGGCACGTGGCCAATCGTGATCTCGCGCGCGGTCAGGTAAGGGAACGTGTCGTTGCCGACGTCGTCGCTGGTGACACTGGCCAGGATCTCGCGGGCGAGCGGTCCCCAGAGGCCGATGCAGGCGAGCGCCGAGGTGACGTCGCTGATCCTGACGCTCTCGTCCTCGGGCGCGTTTTGGCGGATCCAACCAATGTCGTGGTTGCCAAATGCGGTGCCGGTGACGATGAAGAACCGATCCTCCTCCAGGCGGGTCACTGTGAAGTCGCACTCGATCCCGCCGCGCCGGTTCAGCATCTGGGTATATGTGATCCTGCCGACCGGCCGGTCGAGGTCGTTGTCGCAGAGGCGCTGCAGAAAATTCAGGGCGCCGGCCCCTCTGATCTCGATCTTCGCAAAGCTCGTCTCGTCGAACAGGGCCGCCGCATTCCGGGTCGCGAGGCTCTCGGCGCCGATCGCCGGGGACCAGTGCTGACCCGCCCAGCCGCGCGGGCGGAGCTGTTCGTCGCCGGCCGCCGCGTTCGATTCGAACCAGTTCGGTCGCTCCCAGCCCGACTTCTCGCCGAATGCGCAGTCGAGCTCGGCCAGCCGCGGATAGGTCGGAGAGAGGCGCAGCGGGCGGCCGGCGTGGCGCTCCTCGTTCGGGTAGTGAATGTCGTAGTAGGTCGCGTAGACCTCGGTCGTCCGGGCCAGGGTGTAGGAACGCGACCGATACTGTGCGCCGAAGCGCCGGATATCCATCTGCCACAGGTCGAGCTCTGGCTCGCCGTCCACGATCCAGTGCGCCATCTGCCGCCCCAGGCCACCGGCGCCGGCGATCCCGTGTGCCGAGAGCCCGGCTGCCACGAAGAAGCCGCGCACGCTCGACTCTCCGAGAATGAACTCGTTGTCCGGGGTGAATCCCTCGGGTCCGTTGATGAGGCGCTTGACCCCCGCGTCGGCCATGGCCGGTACGCGGCGGACGGCCCCGGCCGAGATCTCCTCGAAGCGCGCCCAATCCGGCGCCAGCAGCCTGCCGTTGAAGTCGGGTGGGATCCCGTCGAGCGACCATGGTGCCGGGTTGCGCTCGTAGCCTCCCATCACCAGCCCACCCACCTCGGCACGGAAGTACACGAGGTTGTCAGGGTCGCGCAGCTGCGGGAGATCAGGCGTGACCCCGTCGATTGGCTCGCTGACAAGGTACTGGTGCGCCATGGGGATGATCGGCACGCTGACGCCGGCCATGCGTCCGATCTCCGCCGCGAACATGCCGCCCGCGTTGACCACCAAATCGGCCGCGATGGGTCCGTGCTCGGTCTCTACCCCGGTGACGCGGCCACGGGTCACCGCGACAGCGACGACCCGGGTTCGCGGGAGGATCGTGGCACCGCGCGCACGCGCCCCTGCGGCGAGCGCCAGGGTCAGGCCACTCGGATCGAGCCAGCCGTCGGTCGGCAGCCATGCCGCGCCGAGCACCCCGTCGGTGCTCATCAGCGGGAAGCGGTCTCGTGCGTCGTCCGCGGCGATGAGCTCCATGGGGAGCCCATACGTCTTGGCCCAGCCCGCCTGCCGTCGCAGCTCCTCCATCCGCTCGGGCGACGAGGCGAGGCGCAGCGAGCCGACCTCGCGCCACCCGGGATCCACGCCCGTTTCGGCGGCCAGGCTGCGGTAGGTCGCCACGCTGTCGACCATCATCCGGGTCAGCGTCGGGCTCGAGCGGAGCTGTCCCACCAGGCCGGCGGAATGGAAGGTCGAGCCGCTGGTGAGCTCGGACCGATCCAGAAGGACGAGATCCGTCCAGCCCAGGCGGGTCAGGTGGTAGGCGATCGCCGCGCCGCCCACCCCACCCCCGATGATCACGCAGCGGGCGTGGTCCGGCACGCGGGCGTCGCGCTCATCCACGCGCCGCCTCGCGCAGCTGATCCTGAAAGTCGGGCCC
>JALYTG010000035.1:0-9678 GCA_030854405.1 Chloroflexota bacterium
CACCTACGCCTGGCTCCCGTCGTACGAGCCCGCCGCCCTGGTGCCGCCTGGTTACCGCATGCCGATCCCGGTCGTCTGGGGCGCGGGGCGCCGCGCCGCGATCGCGTTTGCGCCGCAGATCATCCACACCCAGTCGCCGTTTGCCAGCGGCCTGCTCGCGAACGAGGTGTCGCGCCGGTTGGGCGCGCCGCTGGTCTTCACCCACCACACGAGGTTCGCGGACTATCGCCACTACCTCGGGGCGCTGGCGGCACCGGCGACGGCTGCGCTCGACGCGCATCTGCGCCGCTTCTGGGCCGGCTGCGCCGCGGTGGTCGCGCCGTCGTCGGATCTCGCCGCCGAGATCAGTGAGCGCCTCGGCGCCGCGCGCCCGCGCGTGCGCGTCATCCCGACTGGGATCGATCTTCAGGTGATCCGCCGGCTGGAGTCGATCGACTTGCGAGCGGAGGCGGGCTGGCCTGCCGAGAGCCTGGTAGTGGCCACCCTGGGAAGGCTGGCCCGCGAGAAGAACCTCGATCTGCTGATCGACGCGTTCGCGACAGCGGCCGCGCAGGGGCCGAGACTGCGGCTCCTGTTGATCGGCGGCGGGGCGCTGGAGGCCGCCCTGCGCCGGCGTGCCGACCGTGCCGGCATCGCCGCCCGCGTCCATTTCGCGGGCAAGCAGCCGCATGCGATCGCCCTCCGCATGCTCGCAGGGGCGGACCTGTTCGTGTTCGCCTCCCAGACGGAAACCCAGGGTCTGGTGCTCGCGGAGGCGCTTGCCTGTGGCCTGCCCATCGTCGCGCTGGATGGGCCGGGTGTCGCCGACTCGGTGCGCCACGGGATCGACGGCCTGGTCCTGCACGAGGCCGCGGAGCTGAGTCGTGCCATTGGCGCGCTGGCTGTGGACGCAGGGCGTCGCGGATCGATGGCCGCCGCCGCTCGGGAGGGCGCGGAACGGTTTGCTGCGGAGCGGCGCATCGCGGAGATCGAGGAGCTGTACCGCGAGCTGCTCGCGTAGGATCGGCATTTGGCTTGCGTCGCCGGTGGGGCCGCGTACAATGCGGTCCATGCGAGTGAGTCTGGTGGCCCGCTACGTCTCCCATCCGGTGATGGACTTCGGTCGGAGTCGACGGGCGGGGCCTCGGTCGCGCCTCGGTTTGAACCGCACTTCGACTGTCTACCATCGGCCCCGCCGGTCGATCCAACGCCTGCCAACCGTTGGCGCGCTCCGCTCGCAGACGAGTCGTTTCCGCTTCCCGTCGGTCGGCCGCCTTGCGCGCATTCCGGCCCGCCGCGCCGTCTCGCCGTTCGGGTTGCTGCGCGCCCGCCGCTCGTAGCGGCGCGTGGCTCCGCTGCGCAGCGCGCGCGCCACCTCAGCTGGCGGCGTCGTCCACCGCGCCTCGCAAGGTCGCACTGAGGTGGCGCTCGTCCATCGGCTGAAGCCGGCGCTCTGGGCGTTGCCGAAAGGGACCCCCATCGCGGGTGAGTCTCTCGAGGAGACCGCACTGCGCGAGACCCGAGAGGAGACAGGGCTGCGTGTCGAGATCGAGCAGCCGATCAGCTCGATCCGCTACTTCTTCGTGCGTGGCCGCACGCGATTCGCCAAGACCGTGCACTTCTTCTTGATGCGGCCGGTCGGCGGAGAACTCTCGCAACATGACCACGAGTTCGACGAGGTGCGATGGTGGCAGCTTGAGGCGGCGCTCGAGATGGTCACCTATCCCACCGAGCGCGCCGTCCTTGAGCGGGCGGCGTCGCTGTTGGCCGTCCACCGCTCTCCCGCCGACCAGGCGACCGCCTGATGCGCAATTGAGCGAGGCGGCCGCACAGCTGCGGCGCACGCCGCTGCACGATGTGCACGTGGAGCTCGGCGCACGGATGGTGCCCTTCGCCGGCTACGAGATGCCGGTGCAGTACCGCTCGATCATCGAGGAGCATCGCACCGTGCGCAGTGCGGTCGGCCTCTTCGATCTTTCCCACATGGGGGAGGTGGCGATCACCGGCGCTGAGGCGCTCGCCTTCGCCCGGTACGCCGTGGTCAGCGACCCCGGCGCTCTGGAGCCTGGGCAGGCCCAGTACTCGATGCTCTGCACCGACGCGGGTGGAATCATCGACGACCTGATCCTGTATCGGACCGACGAGGGCTACCTGATCGTCTGCAATGCGTCCAACCGCGACGCCGTGGTCGAGCACCTTCGCAAGCTCCTCTCGCGCGGCGACTTCGACGCCGTGCTGGATGACCGAAGCGATCGAACCGCGCTGATCGCGCCGCAGGGGCCGCGTGCCGCGGAGCTGGTCGCCGGGCTGACCGGGCTCGACCTCGAGGAGTTAGGAAACTACCGCTCGCTTCCCGGCCGCGTGGCCGGCATCGACTGCCTGGTGGCGCGCACCGGTTACACCGGTGAGGACGGCTTCGAGCTATTCTGCGACGCGCGCCGCGCCGAACGGCTCTGGCGCGCGCTGTACGACGCGGGCCAGACGCTCGGACTGCAGCCGTGCGGCCTGGGGAGCCGCGACACGCTTCGCCTGGAGGCGGGCATGCCCCTGTACGGCAACGAGCTCGATCGCGAGACGAACCCGTTCGAGGCGAACCTGGGTCGGGTCGTGAAGCTGGAGAAGGGCGAGTTCGTGGGTCGTCGAGCCCTGCAGCAGGTCCAGCAGGAGGGCCCGCGGCGGAAGCTGATCGGCCTCGCGATGCGTGACAATGCGATCGCACGCCACGGTTACCCGGTTCGCGCGAACGGGGAAGAGATGGGACTGGTGACCAGCGGAACGGCGTCGCCGACGCTCGGCGAGAAGATCGCGATGGCATACGTGCCCGCCGAGCGCTCGGCCGTCGGTAACCGGTTCGAGGTGATCGTGCGTGAGCGTCCGTACGCGGCCGAGCAGGTAAAGTTGCCCTTCTACCGGCGACCGCGCCCCGCGCCGGCAGCATAGCCTCCTCGCAACCCAGCAGCACGAGGTCTCGATCCGCCCATGTATCCCGACGATCTCCGCTACTCGAAGGAGCACGAGTGGGTCCGCGTGCAGGGATCGCGCGCGACGATTGGCATCACCAACTTTGCCGCCGATGAGCTCGGCGACATCGTTTTCGTCGAGCTGCCGGAACCGGGCGCACAGCTGACCCAGTTTGCGAGCTTCGGGGTGGTCGAGTCGGTGAAGGCCGTGAGCGACCTTTACGCGCCTGTGTCCGGCGAGGTGGCCGAGGTCAACGACGCGCTGCGCGAGAAGCCCGAGCTGCTGAACGCGGACCCATTTGGCGAGGGCTGGATCCTGCGTGTCGAGCTGAAGGCACCGGACGAGGTCGAGCGGCTGATGGACGCCGCCGCCTACCAGGCCCAGACCGCCGGCTGATGGCCTACTCGCCGCACACACCGGCCGATCGCGAGCAGATGCTCGCCGCCGTCGGGGTGGCCTCCGTCGACGATCTCTTCGCAGATATCTCCCCGGGGTTCCGTCCGGCGAGCTTCGATGTGCCGCCTCCGCTCGCCGAGTTGGAGGTGCGGGCCGAGCTGGCCCGACTGGCCGGCCGGAATCGGATCCCTGAGGTCAGCTTCCTGGGGGCGGGTGCCTATCGCCACCTGGTGCCGTCGGTGGTCAACGAGGTGATTGGTCGCAGCGAATTCTCGACCGCCTACACCCCCTACCAGCCCGAGGTGAGCCAGGGGACCCTGCAGAGCATCTACGAGTTCCAATCACTGATCTGCGAGCTGACCGGGATGGAGGTCGCGAGCGCCAGCCACTATGACGGCGCGACTGCAACCGCCGAGGCCGCCCTGATGGCCTGCCGCCTCACCCGGCGCCATCGAGTGGCGGTCTCGGGCGCGCTCAGCCCCGACTACCGCCGTGTGCTGGCCACCTACTGCTCCGGGCCCGGGATCGAGATCGTGGAGCTGCCCGCCGACCTGGGGGTCGGAGGATCGGGCCAGACCGATGCGACCGCGGGGGTGGGCATCATCGACGACAGGACCGCGTGCCTCGTCGTTCAGCAGCCCAACTTCCTGGGCCAGGTCGAACGGATGGCTGAGCTCGCGGAGCTTGCGCACGCGGCCGGCGCCCAGCTCGTGGCGGTCGTCGAGCCGATCTCACTCTCTGTCCTGGCTGCTCCCGGCAGCTACGGCGCCGATATCGTGACCGCCGAGGGGCAGCCGCTCGGGATCCCGGTCAGCTTCGGCGGCCCGTATCTCGGGCTGATGGCCGCAAACATGGCATCGGTGCGGCAGATGCCGGGCCGGCTGGTGGGGGCGACTCGCGACGCTCAGGGGCGGCGCGGATACGTCCTGACATTGCAGGCTCGGGAGCAGCATATTCGGCGCGAAAGGGCGGCCTCGAATATCTGCACCAACCAGGCCCTGTGCGCGCTGGCGGCCAGCGCCTACCTGACCGCGGTGGGGCCCGATGGGCTACGCGAGGTGGCCGAGCTCTCGATGACGCAGGCGCGCCATCTCGCCGCGGCGCTCGAGGCCGCCGGCCTGGGCAAGCGCCGGTTCGAAGGGGCATATTTTAACGAGGTGGCGATCCAGCTGACCGACGCCAGCCGTCGCCACGGGGAGCTGATCGAGCACGGAATCGTCGCCGGGCTGCCGCTCGGCGAGGAATACCCAGAGCTGAGCGACACCCTGCTCCTGGCGGCCACCGAGTTGACCGGCGACGCCGACATCGAGCTCCTGATCGATGCCCTCGGGGCGACCCGATGAGCGTCGCCGAGCCGACCCCCGCGGTCGATGCCAGCGGCCGCGGCGCCGCGTTCCAGTCCCCGGAGAGCGGCGACACGCTGACGGTGGTGGAGCCGCTCATCTTCGAGCGATCGCGACCAGATCGCCGCGCGGTGCGCTTCCCGCACGCGTCGGAGGCGTCGCGCGCGGCGTCTGCCGGCCAGCCGACGCTGCCGGCTGCGGTCCTTCGCGAGTCAGCCCCACGGCTGCCCGAGGTGAGCGAGCTCGAGCTGCTTCGGCACTTCAACCGGCTCAGCCACCTGAACCATGCCATCGACCTGGGCTTCTACCCGCTCGGCTCGTGCACCATGAAGTACAACCCCAAGGTGAACGAGTGGGCCGCCAGGCTGACCGGCTTCGGCGACTCGCATCCGCTCGATCCGGGAGCGCTGAGCCAGGGCAGCCTCGAGCTGATGTGGCTGCTGGCAGAGCTGCTCAAGGAGATCAGCGGGTTCGCAGCGGTCAGCCTGCAGCCCGCGGCAGGCGCTCACGGTGAGCTGACCGGGATGCTGATGACGCGTGCCTATCACCGGTCGCGCGGCGAGGGGGAGCAGCGCACCAAAGTGCTGATCCCCGATAGCGCCCATGGCACCAACCCGGCGACCGCCACCATGGTCGGCTACGCGACGGTCACGATCCGCTCCAACGAGCGCGGCGGGATCGATCTCGATGCGCTGCGCGCGGCGCTGGGTCCTGACGTTGCGGCGCTGATGATCACGAACCCGAGCACGCTGGGGATCTTCGAGGACCAGATCGATGCCGTGATCGAGGCGGTCCACCAGGCGGGCGCCATCGCCTACATGGACGGGGCGAACCTGAATGCGATCCTCGGCCGCTTCCGCCCAGGCGAGGCGGGCTTCGACGTGATGCACTTCAACCTGCACAAGACCTTCAGCACGCCGCACGGCGGCGGAGGACCGGGCGCAGGCCCGGTCGGAGTCAGCCATCTGCTGGCGCCCTTCCTGCCGCGACCGGTCGTCACCTTGGTCGAGGGGGAGAGCGGCGAGGTGCTGCGCAACGCCTGGGATGGCCGCTCGACTCCCCGCGCACGCTTCGGGCTCGACTGGGATCGGCCCGAGAGCATCGGCAAGGTACGCAGCTTCTTCGGCAACTTCGGGATGTTCGTGCGGGCATACACCTACATCCGATCCAACGGCGGCTCCGGCTTGCGCGAGATCAGTGATGACGCCGTCCTCGCCGCCAACTACCTGCGCGTGCGCCTGACCGACGCATACGACTTGCCCTACGACCGGATCTGCAAGCACGAGGTGGTCTTCAGCGGGCGTCGCCAGAAGCGGCAGCACGGGGTGACGACGCTCGACATCGCCAAGGCGATCCTGGACGAGGGGATTCATCCGCCGACGATCTATTTCCCGCTGATCGTCGAGGAGGCACTGATGATCGAGCCGACCGAGACCGAGAGCCTCGAGACGCTCGACCGCTTCGTCGCGGTGATGCACGACATTGCCCGACGTGCGGAGAGCGATCCTGACTCGGTCAAGCGAGCGCCGGTGAGCACCCCCGTCGGGCGCCTCGATGAGGCGAACGCGGCTCGCCATCCCGACCTGCGCTACCTCCCGCCCAGGCAGCCCCGCTGATTTTTCGCCGATGAACCCCGCTCGACGGGGGAGCGTAGTATGGGTAGTCGCCCTCGGCGTACGTACGTAGAAGGTGCACGTGGAGCCCACTCAGCCGGACGGCCTCATCGGACGCATGCAGGCTGACGACCTGCACGCCTTCGAGGAGTTCTTCAATACCTACAAGCGGCCGGTCTATACGACCGCGCTCGCGATCACGCGCGACCCCTTCCTGGCAGAGGAGGTCCTCCAGGACTGCTTCGTCAAAGCCTACCGGGTGCGCGACCGCCTGCAGCCGGAACGCTCGCCTCTCCCCTGGTTGCAGCGGGTCGCCATCAACCTCTGCTACAGCCGCTTCAGCCGGCGCAGGGCGATGGCCGAGCCGATCACCAGCATCATCAGCAACCTTGTCGTCGACCTCGGTCAGCGGCCGGACCAGATCGTCGAGTCGCGCGAGATCCTCGAGGTCCTGCAACGCGGCATCGACTCGCTCCCGCCCAAGCAGCAGACGGCAGTGATCCTTTACTACCTCCACGGCTACTCCCTTGCCGAGGCAGCCGAGATCGCGGAATGCAACGTGGGCACCATGAAGTCGCGCCTCCACTACGCGCTCAAAGCGCTGCGTGCCCGGCTGCCCGTCGAGCGGCGTCTACCGGCCGGTGTCCCAATGCGAGCGGTCGATGAGCTGCGCTAGGGTCTGCCGCGAGCTCCTCGAGCTGAGCCGTTTCGGCGAGCTCGACGTGCGCTCGGCTCCTCATATCGAGCACCTCGTCGATTGCCGCGCCTGTCGCGACGAGATCGGTCTCGACCGAGCCCTCGTGCAGCAGCTGCGCGTTGCGCTGCAGGCCCGAATCGAGGGAGCGGCTCCTTCATCGGCGGCCTGGGACGGCATCCTGCGTCGCACGCAGCGTCCCGAGGTCGGCATGGCGGCCTGGTTCCGCCGGCGCTCGGCGGTGGTGCTATCGCGGTTGCGGACCGCGACCGCCGTCTCCGCCACGGCCCTTGCCGTGCTCATCGCGTCGGGGATGCAGGTCGGGATCCACCCGGCGCCGTCCCCCCGGGCGGCGAGCGCTGCCGGGGAGCGTTTCGAGCGACAGGCGCGCCTGGCGGAAGCTCAGGACGGCTATCCGAAGAGCGCAGCATCGGAAACCGCGGTGGCGTACGTGGCGCCGACCACTCCGAGCGATCCGGAGGCGTTCAATCTTCGTCCGTCGAACGTCCGCCTAGGGACCGGTGGCCCGGTTCCAGGCTCGTCCGGCCAGTCCGGCCCCTATCCCGATGCGTCCACCGTTCTGATCCACCCGTGGGTCCAAGCTGATCAGGCAGACTCCGACAAGCCAGCAACGGCAGACGCCAAGGCCGATCCGTGGCAGCCCACCTCGAAACCCACCGGCAAGCCTTCCTAGCGGCCACGCGGTGGCGATGATGGTTGGCCGCGATGAACGGTGGTCGAGATCGCGATGGCCGACTCCGCACGACCGGGCCGGGTGCGGGTGGCTCGCCGTGGTGTTAACCAGGATCGATCCCCGTGGAGTATTTCGGTGCCGGGGTTACATGACAGTTCGGCGGCGCGCTAGTATCTGCGCCGACCCTGCCGATCCGTAACACAGGCTGCCGCACACGTGCCGCGCACCCGCCACGTTGCCAGTCCGCGGGCCGAGCATGCACCAGAAGGAGGAGTTTCATGGTTCGACTTCGATACGCGGCTCTCGTGGCCGTGACCGCGATCGTGCTGGCGGCGTGCAGCAACGCGGCTCCGCCGTCGCCGTCGCTCTCTGCCAGCGGCCAGGGCACTCCCAAGGACGGTGGGACGCTCGTCGTCCAGAACCTCGGGGACGTCGCGACGTCAGACAGCGCGTTCTCCCAGGATTCGAACACGTCCTATGTTTTGAACCAGGTCGTCGAGGGACTCGTCGGCCTCAAACCCGGGACCGTGGGCGAGCTTGCGCCGGGTTTGGCGAAGTCCTGGACCACGTCGGATGACGGCTTGACTTACACGTTCGCCCTTCAGGACGGCGTCAAGTTCCATGACGGCACCGACTTCAACGCCGAGGCGGTCTGCTACAACTACAACCGCTGGAACAACTTCACCGGCGCTCTTGCAAGCCCTGACTACTCCTACTACTACGGTGCCGTGTTCGGGGGCTACGGCAAGGATTCCAACCTGGAATCGTGCACCGCGAACGGCGCGAGCGAGGCCGTGATCAAGCTCAAGCACCCGTACACGTCGTTCCTGCTGAGCCAGACGATCTCGACCTTCGGACTCAACAGCCCCACGGCCCTGAAGGCCGGCGACGCGGACAACGCTGATCCGACCAAGAGCCCCTACGGGACCGGCGGCAAGGGTGCCATGACCGGCACCGGGCCCTTCATGTTCAAGGAATGGGTGGTCGGAGACCACGTCACGATCGTCAAGAACCCCAAATACTGGAACAAGGCCGGAGCGGCGCACCTCGACGCCGTGACCTTCCGGAAGATCGCCGATCCCACGGCGGTGCTCAATGCTCTACAGGCCGGTGACATCGACCTCGCGACCGTCTTCAACCCGGTCGACATCCCCGTCGTCCAGGCTGACTCGAAGCTGCAGGTAATCACGCGAGGTGACAGCTGCAACCTGTTCCATCTCGGGATGAACGAGACGCAGAAGCCGTTCAACAACGTGAAGATCCGGCAGGCCGTGGCCGCCGCCATCAATCGCCAGAACCTGGTCGACACCTTCTACGGTGGGAACGACAACGCGGCGGTGGCCAAGACGTGGATGCCGCCGACGACCTTCGGATTCAAGGACGAGAACCTGCCGGCGTACAGCGTCGAAAAGGCCAAGCAGCTCATCGCCGACTCCGGCGTGGCCCCGGCCGACCTGACGTTCGACTTCTGGTACCCGTCGGAAGTCTTCCGCCCCTACATGCCGGACCCGAAGGGCATCTGGCAGGCCATCCAGTCAGACCTCGAGGCAGCCGGCTTCCACCCGAAAGCCCAGACGAAGCCCTGGACCGGCGGCTACCTCAAGGACGAATCGACCGGCAAGTACCCGATGTGGCTCATCGGCTGGACCTGCGACTGGGCGGGTCCCGATAACTTCCTCGATACCGCGTTCTTTTACTACAGCGCGGGTCAGCCGAACCCGGAGTTCGCCTACAAGAATGACGCGCTCAATGCGCTCATGAAGAAGGCGGAGCAGGAAGCGACGCTCGACGCGTCGAAGCCGCTATGGGAGCAGGCACAGGACCTGATCGCCAAGGATCAGCCCACCGTGCCGCTCGTGAACTCGAAGCCCGTCGCGGGTGCGAAGGCATACGTGAAAGGCTTTGTGGGAGCCGGCAACCTGACCGAGCTACTCAACTCGGTCTGGCTCGACAAGTAAATCCCTCGCCTCACGGCTTCCGCGAATCGTGAGGCTGCAC
>JALYTG010000035.1:9688-14050 GCA_030854405.1 Chloroflexota bacterium
TCCTGGGGTCGCCGACCATCCATGCATCGGTGACCGCCTGACCGTGCTGAGATACATCGTCCGACGCCTTCTCGGCGCCATTCCGGTTCTGTTCGGCCTGTCGATCATCCTGTTCGCCTTCATCCACCTGCTGCCGGGTGACCCGGCCGCGGCGATCCTGGGTCAGCACGCCAGGCCGGAGCTGGTGCTGGCACTGCAACAGCGCCTCGGCCTCGATAAACCCCTTCCCGTGCAATACGTCACCTACCTCTCCGAGCTCCTCCAGGGAAACCTCGGCAACAGCTTCGTCAACAACCGGCCTGTCCTCCATGAGTTCCTCATCCGGTTCCCGGGCACGGTCGAGCTCACGATCGCAGCACTGATCTTCGCGGTGGGCGCCGGCATTCCTCTCGGGCGCTTCGCCGCCCGACGGCCCCAGAGCGCGGGCGACGCGGCCGTGACGATCCTGTCGCTCGTCGGCATCAGCATCCCGGTGTTCGTGCTGGGGCTAACCCTCGGCTACCTCTTCGGGGTCGTCCTTGGCTGGCTGCCGGCGACCGGCCGCATCGACGCCAGGCTCGCCCTCGACATTCCATACCGCTCCGGGTTCCAACTCATCGACACTCTCCTGGCAGGTCGTCCGGACGCGTTCGTCGATGCCGTCCGCCATCTGATCCTGCCGGCGATCGCCCTTGGCTCGATCCCCTTGGCGATCATCACGCGGATCACCCGTGCGTCCGTGCTGGAGGTGTCCAACGAGGACTACGTCAGGACCGCCCGGGCAAAGGGCCTCCGCGAGCAGCGCGTCGACAATCGTCACATCATGCGCAACGCCTGGCTGCCGGTCATCACGGTCATCGGTCTGCAGGTCGGCGGGTTGCTCGCCGGGGCCGTCATCACCGAAACGGTGTTCGCCTGGAACGGCGTCGGACGTTGGGTCGTCGACGCGATCCAGAACCACGATTACTTCGTCATCCAGAATTCGATTCTTATCTTCGCGATAGTCTTCCTGATCGTGAACCTGATCGTCGACATCGGCTATGCCTACTTGAACCCGCGGATCCGGTACTCCTGATGACCGCAGCGTCAGCGGCTGTAACGCTCGCCCCGACCCGTGCGAGCCGCGGATTGTGGCGCGATGCCCTGACTCGCCTGCGTCGCAATCGCCCCGCGCTGCTCGGAATCGGGTTTATCGCGATCTTCGTCGGGGTCGCCGTCCTGGCCCCGCTGCTGGCGCCGTACGACCCCAACAAGCAGGGGCTGGGGCGGTCGTTGGCGGCCCCGTCAGCGGCCCATTTGGCGGGGCTGGACAAGCTGGGTCGAGACGAACTGAGCCGCGTGATCTTTGGAGCTCGAATCAGCCTGTTCACCGGCGTCATCTCGGTGATCATCGGTCTGACGCTCGGCGGCATCATCGGGGCTCTGGCGGGCGGGATCGGGGGCAAGGTCGACACGATCCTGATGCGCATCGTAGACGTCCTGCTGGCGGTTCCTGGGATCCTGCTGGCGATCGGAATCGTGGCCTGGCTGGGCCAGGGGCTGCCGCAGATCATGCTCGCGGTCGCCGTCTCGAACGCCCCGACCTTTGCACGGCTCCTGCGGGGCAGCCTCCTCGCCCTGCGCGAAACGGACTACGTGATCGCCGGCCGCTCCCTGGGAGCGACCGGACCAAGGATCCTCGTCCGTCACATGCTGCCCAACGCCCTGAGTCCGCTCATCGTGGCAGCAACCCTCGCCCTGGCGACCGCCATCATCGACGTGGCGGGCCTCGGATTCCTGGGGCTGGGGCCACCTGACCCCCGGACGCCGGAGTGGGGGACGATGCTGACTGATGCGACGGAGCTGCTGCGGCGGGCACCGAACCTGGTCTTCGCTCCGGGAGTCGCGATCGTCATCAGCGCCATCGGATTCAACCTCCTCGGAGACGGCCTGCGCGAATCCCTCGACCCCAGGCTGAAGCGATGACGGCGCGCTGTGGGCGCGCGGCGATCCGCCCGGTTGACGACCGGCTGTTGCTATCGGTCGAGGACCTCGTCGTGCGCTTTAAGACGCAGGACGGGACCATCCATGCCGTGAATGGCGTGAGCTTCGACCTCGAGCCCGGTGAGCGGATCGGCCTCGTCGGGGAATCTGGCTGCGGGAAAAGCGTCACGAACCTCGGCATCTTGCGCCTGCTCCCGAAACCGGCCGGCCGAATCGAGGGCGGTCACGTGACGTTCGAGGGGATGGACCTGGTGGGCCTGTCGGAGTCCGACATGCGCGACCTCCGAGGCAAGGAGATCGCGATGATCTTCCAGGACCCGATGACGAGCTTGAACCCCGTCCTGACGATCGAAGAGCAAATGGTCGAGACGATCCAGGCGCATCGGAAGGTTCTGGCGGGAGACGCCAGGAAGCGCGCGATGGAGCTGCTCGCGATGGTCGGCATCTCGCGTCCGGAGACGCGCATGAAGAGCTTCCCGCACGAGTTCTCGGGCGGGATGCGCCAGCGCGTGATGATCGCCATGGCGCTCGCGCTGGAGCCGAAGCTGATGATCGCGGACGAGCCGACGACGGCCCTCGACGTGACGATCCAGGCGCAGGTGCTCGAGATCCTCCACCGACTCACGACCGAGACCGGCACCGCCCTCATCCTCATTACCCACGATCTCGGCGTGGTGGCAGGGATGACCCAGCGCATCCTCGTCATGTACGCCGGGTTCGTGGTCGAGACCGCTACGACGCGCGAGCTCTTCGCCAACCCCTCGCACCCGTACACGGTGGGACTCCTGCACTCGATCCCTCGCCTGGACGGTGAGCGGCCCGCCCCCCTCATCCCGATTGAAGGCACCCCTCCCGACCAGCGCCGCGCTCCTGTCGGCTGCCCATTCGCGCCGCGCTGTGCCTGGCGACTCGACGTGTGCTGGACGGACAACCCGCAGCTCGAACCCCTCAGCCGGGGTCAGCGCATCGTGACAACCGGAGCAGACGCCACGCATCGGATCTCCTGCCACAATCCGCCGACGACCGAGGAGGCGACGGCCGGTCGACCGCTCCGGCCCGGTTTCATCGCAGCGCCGCCCTCGGGCGTCGCGCTCAACGAGCTGGCCGCCGCTGCCCCATGGGGTGGGACGTCCGGGACCGCCAGCGTCGCGATCGAGGGCTCGCCCGGCGAGGAGGTCGTCACAATGCTGCCCAGCGAAGGGCCGATCAGTCCGGCCGCGAGTGCCGGCGGTCTGCCCCTTACCCCGGGCGAGGAAGACGGGGATCCTCCCGGGTGACGGCCATGCCGGCCGCCGACACTCTGCTGCGGGTCGAAGATCTCAAGGTGTACTTCCCGATCCGCGACGGGATCATCTTCGAGCGGCACGTCGGGGATGTTCGAGCGGTCGATGGCGTGTCGTTCACGCTGCGTCGGGGTGAGACGCTGGGCCTGGTGGGGGAGTCGGGGTGCGGCAAGAGCACAACCGGCCGCGCCATCCTTCGCATCACCGAGCCGTCGGCGGGGCGCATCTGGCTCGATGGGGTTGATCTGGCCGCGCTGCGCACCGGCGAGCTCAACCGCATGCGTCGCCGGATGCAGATGATCTTCCAGGACCCCTACGCCAGCCTCAACCCGCGCATGACTGTCGCCGGCAGCATTGGCGAGCCGCTGGAGATCCATCACATCGGTGACCGCAGGAGCCGCCGCGGCGTGGTCCGGCAGCTGCTGGCCACGGTGGGCCTCAATCCCGACTACGGCGACCGCTATCCGCACGAGTTCTCGGGCGGCCAGCGCCAGCGCATCGGCGTCGCCCGCGCACTGGCGCTCAAGCCAGATCTGATCATCGCCGACGAGCCTATCAGCGCGCTCGACGTGTCGATTCAGGCCCAGATCATCAACCTGCTGACCGCCTTGCAGGACGAATTCGGGCTGACCTACCTGTTCATTGCTCACGACCTGTCGGTGGTGCGCCACATCAGCGACCGAATCGCGGTGATGTACCTGGGCCGGATCGTAGAGCTGGCTGCGTCGCGCGAGCTCAACACCGAGCCGTACCACCCCTACAGTGTGGCGTTGCTGTCCGCGATCCCGGTGCCCGACCCGGCGGTCGAGGCCCGCCGCCGCAGGATCATCCTCAAGGGCGACGTCCCTTCGCCTGTCTCACCCCCATCGGGCTGCCGGTTTCACACGCGCTGTTGGCTGCGCACCGCGCTCGGCAATCCCGAACGTTGCGTGACGGACGATCCAGCTCTGCGCGAGCTGACGCCCGGGCACGAGGTCGCCTGCCATTTCGGTGAAGAGCTACGCAATGCGGACCGGCGGAACGAACTGCTCGGGCAGGCGGCCGCTGCCAGCTCGCCCATCGCGATCGTGGAGGACGATGCCGGGGTGACGGCGATGGGCGCCACACCACAGCGTGA
>JALYTG010000170.1 GCA_030854405.1 Chloroflexota bacterium
ATGCGGCGCAGCACCGCGAGGAGCCGGTCGACCATATCCTCCTGTACGGGCCACCGGGCCTCGGCAAGACAACCCTCGCGAATATCGTCGCGGCCGAGATGGGCGCCCAGATCCGCACCACGAGCGGTCCCGCGATCGAACGGGCCGGCGACCTCGCCGCGGTTCTCACCAGCCTGAACAAGGGCGACGTCCTCTTCATCGACGAGATCCACCGCCTCAGCCACGTGGTGGAGGAGATTCTCTATCCCGCCATGGAGGACTACGCGCTCGACGTGGTGCTCGGCAAGGGGCCCGGCGCGCGCACCGTGCGGCTGCAGATCGAGCACCTGACCGTCATCGGCGCCACCACGCGCGTCGGCTCGATCACGGGCCCCCTGCGCGACCGCTTCGGCGTGACCTACCGGCTCGACTACTACTCGGAGGCCGAGCTCGAGCGGATCCTGCGCCGGTCGGCCGACATCCTGGCCATCACGCTCGACCCCGATGCCGCGACGCTGGTAGCCAGACGCTCGCGTGGCACGCCACGGATCGCCAACCGGCTCCTGAAGCGGGTGCGCGACTTCGCCCAGGTGCGCGGCAGCGGCGACGGGCGGGTCACTGCCGAGATCGCCGACGCCGCGCTCGACCTGCTCGAGATCGACGCGCGAGGCCTGGATGCGCTCGATCGCCAGCTGCTCACCGCCATCGCGCAGCACCACAACGGCGGCCCGGTCGGCCTCGCGACCATGGCGGCCACCATCAGTGAGCCGGTCGAGACGGTCGAGGACGTGGTCGAGCCCTACCTCATGCAGATTGGCCTCCTGGCGCGGACCCCGCGCGGCCGCCAGCTGACCGCCAGCGGCTGGAGCCACCTTGGCCTGACGCCAACCGGAGCAGCGGTCCAGCCCGGGCTGTTTGACGCCTAGGCTCATGCCTCCCGAGCTCGGCCGCATCCTGGTCATCCTCGGAGTCGTGCTGGTCGTCGTGGGTGGGCTCGCCGCCCTCGGCGTACGGCTGCCGGGCGATATTGCGATTCGTGGCGAGCACGGCGCCATCTACTTCCCAATCGCGACCATGGTCGTCGTCTCGATACTGCTGACGATCCTTCTCAACATGCTCTCCCGCCGCTGAGGGACGGCGGTTCCTGCCCCGATGCGACCGTCAGTCGCGGTAGCCGGCCTCATCGGCGTGAGTCTTGCCGCTTACGACCACCAGTCGTGGTATCCGAGTTCCAAGCACTGCTGCCAGCCGCTGGGCACCGCCAATCACGCTCAGGGGCGCTGCCCGAACAGTATCGAACGCGGCGGACGGCAGTCATTTCTTGCTTACGACGACCACCAGTCGTATCGGACAAGAACCGGACGCCGGCGAACCCGCCGTTGGGCGACATCGTGCTCAACCAGCCGCACCGTGAAGGCCGACAGGGCCCCATCCGCAACAACGTGCGACCCCCCAGTATATTTCGCGAAGCCTACAACGAGCGCGCAAAAGTGGGGCGCGGGGGCGAGCGGCTCGGAGTAGGCTGCGGGCGGCGCCGTCCCGAGTCGGTGTCGGGCGGGCTGCACAGGAGCCGGAGGGTTACGCAGCGTGGACGCATCCGACGTATATCGGGGGACCGAAGGGGAGCCAGTTCCAACCGAGCCGGAACCTCGCCGCGTCGAGGCTGAGCCGGGCCGCGGCGGACTCGACGGGTTCTTCAAGCTCACCGAGCGAGGGACCACAGTCCCGACGGAGCTCCGCGCAGGCCTGACCACATTCATGGTCATGGCCTACATCGTCTTCGTGAACGCCAATATCCTGGGCGACCCGCATGGAGCGGCCCTGAACCCGGTGGCTGTCGCTGCCGCCACCGCCCTGGTCGCCGGTGTGCTCACGATCGCCATGGGGCTCATCGCAAACTACCCGTTCGCGTTGGCCGCCGGGCTCGGGATCAACGCCATCGTCTCCTTCACGCTGGCCGCGGGCCTGGGGCTCGGGGCCGCGGGAGCGATGGGCATCATTGTGCTTGAGGGCCTCGCCGTCACAGTGCTGGTCCTCCTGGGCTTTCGAGAGGCGGTCATGACCGCCATCCCGCTGTCGCTGAAGCGGGCGATCGGCGTTGGCATCGGCCTCTTCATTCTGTTCATCGGCTTCGTGAACGGGGGCCTCATCAAGTCGCCTCCTGGCGGCTTTCCGCCGGTCTCGTTCGTCTTCCCGACGACACTTGGTGCGCTGGTCACTGTGCTCGGGCTGCTGGTCACGATCGCCCTGTTCGTCATGCAGATCCGGGGCGCGCTGATCCTCAGCATCGTCGTCACGACGATCATTGCGCTACTGCTCGGGGTCGCAAAGATCCCGGCCGATCTGTTCAATTCGGCCTACAGCTTCGAGACGCTGGGCCAGTTCGACCTTGGCAAGTCGTTTGTCCAGCTTGGGCCCTTTGTCGCGATCCTCACGATCTTCTCGATCATGCTGATCGATTTCTTCGACACGATGGGCACCGTCACTGGTGTGGCGGAGCAAGCGGGTCTCACCACCCCTGATGGCCAGGTGCCGGGCGTCGGCCGCGTGCTGCTCGTCGACTCCATCGGCGCCGCCGTCGGCGGCCTGGCCGGGATCAGCTCGAATACCACCTATATCGAGAGCGCCGCAGGCGTCGCGGAAGGGGGTCGCACCGGACTGACGTCCGTGGTGGTGGGGGTGCTCTTCCTTGCGGCGATCCTGCTCTCGCCCCTCGCCGGAATCGTTCCATCGCAAGCGACCGCGCCGGTGTTGATCCTGGTTGGCTTCCTGATGTTCACGATCATCCGTGACATCAATATCGCCGACGTGGACGACGGCATTCCGGCGCTCCTCACTATCATCCTGATGCCGCTCACCTACGACATCTCGATCGGGATCGGCGCTGGCTTCATCGCCTGGACCTTCATCCGGGTGGTTCGTGGCCGATTGGGCGAGATTCACCCGCTGATGTGGGTCGTCACCATCGCGTTCGTGATCTTCTTCGCTAAGGACTACATCCAGCCCCTCCTGCCCAAGTAATCCCTGCCTTCCATTCAAGAGCGCCCGGCTGGCGCACCGGCCGGGCGCTAGTCTTATCCGCCATGCCGGCACGACTGCGGGTCGACGACTTCGGGTACCAGCTGCCGGAGGCGGCGATCGCTCAGACGCCGGCCGAGCCGCGCGACTCGGCGCGGCTGCTGGTCCTGGATCGGTCGCGCTCATTGCCGGGCGCTCCCGCCCTCGAGCACCGGATCTTCCGAGCGCTGGGTGAGGAGCTGGCGCCCGGGGACTTACTGGTGGTGAACGACAGCCGCGTGATTCCAGCGCGGCTGCCGGCTCAGCGCGCCGGAGGGGGCGCCGCCGAGGTGCTGCTGCTGCGCCCGATGGACGATGAAACTGGCCGCTGGGAGGCGCTCGTGCGACCCTCGCGGCGCCTCCGGAACGGCTCCATGCTGACGCTGCGCTCCGGCGACCACGTCCAAGTGGGGGAGCGGCTCGGCTCCGGCACGCGAGCGGTGAGCTTCGATGGCGATCCGGCCGCGGTGATGGCAGCGGCCGGGGAGATGCCGCTGCCGCCCTACATCCACGACCGGTCGTCTCTGCCGCAGCGCTACCAGACCGTCTACGCGCGACCTCCGGGTTCGGCTGCCGCCCCAACCGCCGGCCTGCATTTCACCCCATCACTGCTCGGCTCGCTGGAGGCCGGCGGCGTACGCCGGGCCGCGGTCACCCTGCACGTGGGCCTCGACACGTTCCGGCCGCTGGAGGGCGAGTTCATCGACGAGCACCAGATCCACCGCGAGTGGTACGAGGTTCCCGCAGGCACCGGCGCCGCGATCGACGAGACCAGGCGGCGAGGCGGCCGGGTCGCGGCTGTCGGGACAACGTCGCTCCGAGTGCTCGAAACAGCGGCTCGCGGCGCGAGCTCCGGCTGGACCGATCTCTACGTCACGCCGCCGTATACCTTTCGCGGCGTGGACGCACTGGTCACGAACTTTCACCTGCCGCGCAGCTCGCTGCTGCTCCTCGTCACGGCATTCGTGCAGGCGGGGATGTCGGCGACCACCTCCCTCGAGGCGCGCGACACTGTCCTGGCGGCCTATGCCACCGCCCTCGCGGAGGGTTATCGGTTCTTCAGCTTCGGCGACGCGATGCTGATCCGCTAGTCGCTCGCGGAGCCATCGCCCTGCTCATCACCGGTCGCCGCGCCCTTGCTCGACTTCACCTTCGACGGTGTCGCCTTCGGCTCGGTTTCGGACTTCGGCTCGGTTTCGGACTTCGGCTCCGGGTTTGGCTCGGCTGCAGCATCGGGCTCGGCTCCGGTCTTTGGCTCGGCTGTAGCATCGGGCTCGGCTCCGGTCTCAGCCTTCGGTTCCGGCTCGGGCTTGGCTTCGGGAGGCGTCCCGCCAGGCGGGCGCGCGGCCGGTGGCGGCAGGGCCTCGCGGCCCGCAGGGACACCGAACGGCTCGGCCATAACCGCGCAGACCCGCGCCAAGTGGCAGAGCGCGGAACCCAGGTCGGGCGACTCAGTGGCCGCCTCGAATCGCGGATGCGCCAGCTTCAGTGACCAGCGGGTGCGGTGCTCGTGCGCCCACAGCCGGAACGTGTCGGCTCGCAGGTCGACGCCGCGGATGGTCTGCCACGGATAGAGGAGCATGCCCAGGCGGAAGCGGGCGCTGGAGCCGTACGGTGCGTAACGGTGGTCGAGCAGCCCGACCTCGGTGGCGACGATGACCCGACGCTCATCGCCGTCGACGCCGGCCTCCATGGCATAGACCGCCAGGTCCTCGACGCCGAGGTTCTTCAGCTCGAGCCCGACCCACTCGCGGACCTCTTCGTTGAGATACGGCATCCGCGGCCATTCGACCAGACGCACCTGACACCTCCCGTTGGCACGTAGCCTAGCCTGTCAGCCGCTATCCTCGCGCGGTGTCCGCTCCCATCAGCTTCACGGCGCGACCCACCGAAGCCGGCCGCGCCCGCCTGGGGACCCTGACCACCGCCCACGGCCAGATCGAGACGCCGCAGTTCATGCCGGTCGGGACACAGGCGACCGTCAAGAGCTTGACCCCCACGGATCTTCGCACCGCCGGCGCCCAGGTGATCCTGGGGAACACCTATCACCTCAGCCTACGCCCCGGCGCCGAGCGGATCGCTCGACTGGGCGGGCTGCACCAATTCATGGGTTGGGACGGCGCCATTCTGACCGATTCCGGCGGCTTCCAGGTCTTCAGCCTCGCCCATCTGCGCCGTGTCGACGATGAGGGCGTGACCTTCGCATCACACATCGATGGCGCGCCGCATCGGCTGACGCCGGAGCGCGCGGTCGAGATCCAGGAGCTGCTGGGCAGCGATATCGCCATGTCCTTCGATCAGCTGGTCGACCCGAACCTGCCGGCATCGGAGGTGGGGGAGGCGATGGAGCGCACGCACCGCTGGGCGGAGCGCTGCCTGCGGGCGCACTCGCGGCCCGACCAAGCGCTCTTCGGGATCGTTCAGGGCGGGATCG
>JALYTG010000171.1 GCA_030854405.1 Chloroflexota bacterium
CGCCGCGGCGACCGACTCGCTGCTGGCCGACCTCCGCTCCGATAAGGGGATGGAGTGGATCCCCGCCAGCGCGTGGCTCAGCAAGGTGCGGATCGACGCCGACGCCGCTCAGCTGAAGTTCGACCTTGCCATCGACCCGACCGGGTCCGGCACGCCGTCGATGGTGGATGCCGGCTTTGGCGGGACGCTTCCGCCGCCAACCCTGCCGAGCGGCAATCTGCTGATCCTCTGGCTCCTGGTGGCAGTGGGCATCGCGATTCCGACCGCGTCGGGCCTGGCGTTCGCGATTCGACGGTAATGATGCGCCGGCCGGCCCTGCTTGCGGTGCTTGCGACCCTGCTGATCGGGGCGGCTGGCTGTGGGCCGGCCGGCCCGCAGCGGGTCACGATCACGATCCATTACTCGAGCTTCGACCCATCGGCGCTGACGGTGCAGCACGGCGTCCCGGTTACCTTCGTCCTCGTCAACGAGGACCCGATCGATCACGAGTGGATTGTCGGCGATCAGGCGCTGCACGAGCGGCATCGTCACGGCACCGAGCCGGTCCACGGCGCGCGACCGACCGAGGTGACCGTGCCCGCGGGCACCACCATCGAGACGACGGTCACCTTCGATCAGTCCGCGCACCTGACCTACGTGTGCCACCTGCCTCACCACGAGGCCTACGGCATGGTCGGCACGCTCACGGTCACCTAGCGCTCGGCAACCTCCTAGACCGGCGGCGCACCCAGGAGTGGCGGCAGGACGCTGCCGAAGAAGTAGCCGGCGATTCCCGCAAAGGTACCAAGCGCCAGGATCTCGAGCCCTGACCGCAGCGGGTTGCGACGGGTCCAGCGCGACTTGAAGAGGCCGATGCCGAAGAGCACCGCGGCGGTGGCCACGACAGAGATGTACGTGCCGACCCTGACCGGCAAGAAGAGGTAGGGAAGGATGGGCACCGCCGAGCCCAGCCCGAATGCGGCGCCCATCACCAACGCTCCCTGCAGCGGGCTTCCGTGCCCCTCCTCGATGGCGACGCCGAGCTCCTTCTCGACCATCGTCTTGAGGAGCACGTCCGGATGACGTGCGATGACGCCGGCGACATGGGAGGCGTCGGGTGGCGGCAGCCCGTCCTCCTCGAACATGTACGCCATCTCTGCCTCGGCCTCACCCGGGCGGTCGTCAACCTCATGGCGCTCGCCCTGGATCTGGGCTTCGAAGATCTCGCGTTGGCTCTTGCTGCTCATGTACTCGCCGGCGGCCATGCTGAAGATCCCCGCCAGGGCCGATGCGATCCCGGCGATCAGGATCGGGAAGCGATTGGGGGTCGCGCCACTCACCGCGCTGACCACCGCGAGCGTGGAGATGAGCCCGTCCTGCGCGCCGAAGATCGCCTCGCGAATCTCCCCCAGCAGGCTGGCGAGACGACGCTCCTCGGCCAGGTGGCCGCGCACCCACTCTCGGTCGAACTCGTGTGGCGCGAGCTCGGCTCGAAACTCCTCGTTGGCCATCCGTTCGGCGGTCGGTCGCTCCATCGGGCTCCTTGACCAATCAGTCCTGCCGCTCGTTCCCGGCCCAGCGCCAGGCGAGCGGCAGGGCCAGGGCTGCGACCGCGATCTTGGCCGCATCCCAGGGAAGGAACACGACGGCCCCTCCCCACACGGCATCGGACCAGGGAAGCCCGCCCACCAGAGCCAGCACCGGCACTCCCACCAGGTAGATGACCAGGTTGCCGAGGGCCATGAGCATGGCGGCGCCGACGCGGGAGCGATCCCACCCGTGCTCCGCGAGGCGTCCCACCAGCGCGCTGGCCAGCACGAATCCGATCAAGTAGCCGCCGGTGAAGCCGAAGAGCTTCTCGACCCCGTGTGCGCCACCGGCGTAGACCGGCAGCCCCACCAATCCGGCCAGGACGTAGAGCGCCATGCTCGCAGCACCCTTGCGTGCGCCCAGCGCGGTCCCGACCAGGAGCACGGCGGCGGTCTGGCCTGTGTAGGGAACGACCGTCCATGGGAGCTTGAAGGAAAGCTGCGCGGCGAGCGCGGTGAGCGCCGCCCCGGCGACGACGAGCAGCGTCGTGCGCGCGAGAGTGGTGAGGCCGCTGGCCATCGATGGAAGCAGCAGGTCGGCGAGGGTGCCGGCTCCGTGCTGGCCGCGGACCTGTGCTGCCGTGGTGGTCATCGGTCCTCCTTCACCGTCCAATCGCTCATGCGCGGCCGATTGTAGGTGCGCTACACTCACGCCGTCCTTTAAGGCCGGCACTGCGATGCCGGAAAGGAGCCCGGATGCAGACCACCGCGCAGACCAGAATCGAGACGCCCGCCGCCGAATCGCGGCCGGCGTCTTTGTCGTATCCGGGCCTCCTCGCCCTCGAGGGCGGAACGGTGCACCGTGGCCTGCTGCGGGGCGCGCCGGTGGCGGTCGAGGGCGACCTCATCTTCACCACGGCAGCAACCGGCTGGGGCGAGATCCTGACCGATCCCTCCTATGCCGGCCAGATCGTCGTCCTCACCCATCCGATGGCGGGTTCGTACCGGATCGATCCAACCGAGCTCGAATCGGCCCGCGTCCATGCCCGCGGGCTGATAGTCACGCGGCTGGTCACCCCTCCGCCCGGGCCCGGCCGCTCGCTGGAGCAGCTTCTCCTGGAGGCGGGCGTCCCCGCCATCGCCGGCGTCGATACCCGCGCCATCACCCTCGAGCTGCGCAGAGGGGCCGCCCGCCGAGCCGTGATTCGTGGCGGAGAGATCTCCGACCCAGACGCCGTGGCCGACGCCCAAAGAAGCCCGACTTGGGAGTCGGTCGATCATGTCGCCGCTGTCGCCAGTCGGAGGGGGTTCACCGTTCCGCCGAGCGGCGAGCGCAGCGTTCGGGCGGTGCTGGTCGACTATGGTGTTAAGCGCTCTCTCCTGGCAGCGCTCGCCGGCCGCGGCATCGAGCTGCTGGTCATGCCCCACGACGTGACGGCTGAGGCGATCGCAGCGCAGGCGCCTGACCTGGTCGTCCTCTCGCCGGGGCCGGGCGACCCGTCCCGCATGCACTCGCAGATCGCCACCGTCCGGCGATTGGCGGCGGCCGCCCTCGGGCATGGCCCGCCGATCCTCGGCATCTGCCTTGGGCACCAGCTCCTTGCCCTGGCCGCGGGCGGTCGAACGGAGCGCCTCCCGGTCGGCCATCACGGCGGCAACCATGCGGTGCTGGAGCTCGCAACCGGGCGCGTCGATATCGGAGCGCACAATCACGAGGTCGCGGTGCTCGACGAGCCTGCCCTCGGATCCGCCGGATACGCGGTCAGCCATCGCGACCTCAACGATGGGACCGTCGAGGGGCTGCGGCACATGAGCGGTCGGATCGCATCGGTCCAGTTCCATCCGGAGGGAGCGCCCGGGCCTATCGATGCGGCACGCGTCTTCGATGCCGCGCTGGAGCGCGCGATCTCATGACGCCCCCGCGCAAGGTTCTTGTGATCGGCTCGGGTCCGATCCTGATCGGTCAGGCGGCCGAGTTCGACTATGCGGGGGTACAGGCCTGCCTGGCGCTCCGCGGCGAGGGCGTCGAGACGATCCTGGTGAACTCGAACCCGGCCACCGTGATGACCGACCCTGATGTTGGTGGAACGGTGCTTATCGGCCCGTTATCGGTCGCTTACCTGACCGAGGTGATCGATCAGCATCGCCCAGACGCGCTGCTCCCGACCCTGGGCGGCCAGACGGGCCTGAACCTGGCGGTAGCGCTCGATGACGCGGGCGTGCTGGATCGCTACGGGATCTGTGTGCTGGGCACCCCGCTGGCGGCGGTTCGCGCCGCCGAGGACCGCGGCGGCTTCCGCGACCTCGTGACCCGCATCGGTGAGCCGGTCCCGGAGAGTGCCGTCGTCGAGCGCCTCGGCGACGGGATGGCTTTCGTGGAGGCACTGCATGCTCCGGTCGTCATCCGGCCGGCGTTCACCCTCGGCGGCGGGGGTGGCGGCTTCGCGGAGACCCTCGACGAGGCGCGAGGGCGGATCACGCACGGCCTTGCTGCGAGCCCGATTGGCCAGGTGCTCGTTGAGCGCAGCCTGCTCGGCTGGTACGAGATCGAGTTCGAGGTGCTGCGCGATATCGCCGACACCACGATCGCGATCTGCGGAATGGAGAACATGGATCCGATGGGTGTCCACACCGGCGACAGCATCGTCGTGGCTCCCATCCAGACCCTCCCCGATCGGGTCGTTCAGCGCCTGCGTCGCTGTGCGTTGAAGATCGTTCGTGCACTCCGTCTGGAAGGTGGATGCAACGTCCAGCTCGCCGTGAAGCCGGACGGCAGCGACTACCGCGTGATCGAGGTGAACCCGCGCGTCAGCCGCTCGAGCGCGCTCGCCTCCAAGGCGACCGGCTACCCGATTGCGCGCGTGGCTGCCCTGATCGCGCTCGGCAGGCGCCTGGATGAGCTGCCCAATCCGGCAACCGGCATCGGAAGCGCGGCCTTCGAGCCAGCGGTCGACTACGTTGTGGTCAAGCTGCCGCGCTGGCCATTCGACAAGTTCCCGCTCGCCGACCGCAGCCTGGGCATCCAGATGAAGGCGACCGGCGAGGCAATGGCGATCGACCGGGAGTTCGGCTCCGCTCTGCTCAAGGCGATTCGGTCCCTGGAGCCGCGCGGCCGGGGATGGCTCTGGGAGGATCCAGCCTGGGACCTGAGCCATCGCCCACCGACCGGTCCCGTTGAGTTCCTGGCCCCCACCGACACGCGTCTCTGGCGCATGGTTGCCCTTCTCCGCCACGGTTGGGCTGATGCCGCCACCCTGGCGCGCCATACCGGGATCGCGCCCTGGTTCACCGAGCGCCTGGCCGAGCTGGTCGAGGCCGAGCAGGGGCTGGAGGGAGCGCCGCTGCTCGAGGCGAAGCAGACTGGCTTCGGCGACGCCGAGATCGCGACGCTCTCTGGCGTTCCCGCCGCTGCCATCCGGCGCGCGCGCGTGCGGGCTGGGATCGCGCCCGCCTACCGTCGCGTCGACACCTGTGCCGGCGAGTTCCCGGCCGAGACGCCGTACTTCTACTCGAGCTACGCCCAGCCAGAGGTGGTGCCGCCGGCCGAACGCCGCTCGGTGATCGTGGTCGGCTCTGGACCGATCCGCATCGGCCAGGGGATCGAGTTCGACTACTGCTCGGTGCGCGCCGCCTGGGCGATCCGCGAGATCGGGCTCGACGCGGTCGTGATCAACAACAATCCGGAGACGGTGTCGACCGACTACGACGCCTGCTCGCGCCTCTACTTCGAGCCGCTCGACACCGAGAGCGTCCTCGACGTCATCGATCACGAGCGGGCGCTGACCGGCGAGCCACCGCACGTGGTGCTGACCTTCGGAGGGCAGACGGCGATCGACCTCGCCCGGGACCTTGCCTACGCGGACGTGCCGATCGCCGGGCTGACCGCCGAGGCGATCGAGATCACCGAGGACCGCGAGCGCTTCGCTGGACTCCTCGACCAGCTCGGCATCGACG
>JALYTG010000036.1 GCA_030854405.1 Chloroflexota bacterium
CCGGGCGCGCGAGAGGTCCGATATCGCGGCGACTGTGAACCTGTACAGCCGCGGCGCTGCATTGCTGGACCCGCCCGACCCGGCCCGTCTCGCGATCCTGCCCGACCTTGGTCGCGTTCTGGACTTGAGCGGACGTGGCGACGAAACGAAGGCCTGCTTCGCGGAGGCGCTCGAGCGCTCGGAGGAAGCCGGCGACGAGCGTTCCCTGGCTCACGCGCGGGTCCAGCAATACGTCAGCGGCAATGCCGGACCCGATGCCTCAGCTGACGACATGCGTCGCGTCGCTGATGAATGCTATGCGATCTTCGAACGGCTCGGCGACGACCGTGGACTGGCGCTGGCCTGGAGGCTGCGCGGCAGCGCCTCCTGGAAGGACGGGAACGTGGCTGGTGACGAGGTCGCTCTGGCACGAGCGCTCGAGCACGCGCGGCGCGCCGGCTCCCACTGGGAAGAGATCGCGATTGTCTTGGACCTGAGCATCGATTTCTATTTCGGACCGACACCCGCGATCGACGCGATCCAAAGTGCAACGACATCCTCGCCAACGCACCGGACGATCGGGGGATCGAGCTGCCCATCGCCCATGCCCTCGCCCACATGTACGCCCGTCTCGGCGACTTCGGTTTGGCACGGTCGCAGGCTGCTCGCTCCCGGGAGATGGCCGCCGAAAGCGGACAGCGCTCGCTGGCTACCCTTCTCAGCGAGGTCGTGGCGGACGTGGAGACGCTCGCAGGCGACCACGACGTCGCTGAACGCGTCCTCGCGGAGGGGTGCGATTGGTTCATCGCTATGGGCAAGCCACATATGGTCCTGGAGGCGCTCCACGCCTTGACGCAGGTTGCCGCCGGACGCCCGGTCGATGTGAAGCGGCTCGCCGGTATGGTGGCGAATTGGTCTCCCGTGGTCGTCGGCCTCCGCGGTTTCGGGCAGCGCGGCCTGGCACGGGCCCTCCTGGAGGCGGCCATGGCGGGTGCCTACCTCAGCGCTGGGCGCCTCGGGGAGGCCGAGCGAGATGCCCGCAGCGCGGTGGGCTTTTTGGAGACCACCGATTTCATCACTGTCCACGCGGACAGTGCTCTGATCCTCGGGGACGTCCTGCGGACGGCAGGTCGGCTGCGGACGGCAGGTCGGCGCGAGGAGGCAGAGGCGGTCTTCCAGCGGGCCCTCGATCTCTACGGGCAGAAGGGCAACATCGTGAGTGTGAAGGGCGCCGCCACTCGGCTTGCCAGCTGACCCGACATCATGGCGGCCTGCGCAGCTAGGCCGGAGGCGACGCGCGGGGTCTACCATGCCGCGGTGAAATCCTGCCGCCGGGCGCTCGAGCCCGGCAGATTCGACGAAGTCTCGCCGTCGGCCCGTCCCACGGGCCGCCGCAAAATGAAGGCACGCGGCCGTCACTCGGCGGCCGGGACTTCGTGGTGGAGACGGCAGCGGGCTTCATACGTCTCGTCCCCAAGCCCGCCGATGACGATCAACGGCGAGTCGAAAGGCGCCGGCTGCCCGCCGATCAGACGCTGCGTCCGGGTCGCCGGTTCGCCGCACAGGACGCAGATGGCGGTCAGCTTGGTGACCTGGTCGGCGAGGGCCATCAGGCGGGGCATCGCGCCAAAGGGGATGCCGCGGAAGTCGCGATCCAGCCCGGTCACGATCACCTGCTTGCCGGCCGCGGCCAACCGTTCGACAACGTCGGGCAAGCGCTCGTCCAAGAACTGGCCCTCCTCGATGGCGACGATATCGGCCTCGCCGGCGACGCCCTCGATCTGCGACGAGTCGTCGACCGTCACGGCTTCGTGTTGCGCGCCGGAACGCGATAAAACGCGGTCGACATCGGTCCGCGTGTCGAGCCGTGGCTTGACCAGGAGGACGCGACGACCCGCGATCGAGAAGCGGCGCAGCAGGCGCAGCATCTCGTCGGTCTTGCCGCAGAACATGCAGCCGCAAATGACGTGGACCCACCCCGAGGTGTAGAACATCATGCTCGACCGGAGCTCATCGGCCTCGGCCTAGTCGCCGACCACCGCGACGCGCTCCTCCGGCAGTCCGAGCTCGGCGGCGAGCGCCTGCCGCATGACCTCGTCGGGGGCATCGGTCCCGGTCAGCAGGTGGAATGCGTCGGCCGAAGAGTGCAGGAAGCTGAGTTGCCCGTTGGCGACCGCGCCGCCGCGCTCCTGCATCTCGCGCATCAGCGGTGTCGCGTCGAGCACCAGGTCGAGCAGGAAGCCATTCGTCGGCAGCAGCTCGGCCGGGATCGGCGAGTCGCCCTCGCGCACGCCGATCCCCGAAGCATTGACGAGAAGCGGGTTCCGGGAGAGCTCGGATTCCATGATCGCCTCATGCCACGGCATTGCCCGCAGCTCCATATGTCGGGCACTTCGGGCGAAATGGGCGACCAGCGCTTCGGCCCGATGCAGGTGCCGGTTGAAGACCACGATCCGCTGGAAGCCTGAGCCAAGGAGCACCGCCACGACCGCCCGCGCGGCGCCGCCGGCTCCCAGGATGACGGCCTGGCGGGGCCAATTGCCCTGCACCCGGGGCAGGATCGCCTCGAGCCCGGCGCGCATGGCCGGCACATCGCTGTTGTGCCCGCGGAGCCGACCCTTCTCTTCCAGGAGCAGGTTCACCGCGCCGCTCACCTTGGCCTGATCGGAGAGGGCATCAGCCAGGGCAGCGGCCTTCTCCTTGTGCGGGGCAGCGATCAGCGCCCCCGCGAAGTCGTCCCCGTTGAGCTCCTCGATCGCATCGGCCAGCTGGTGTGGCTTGCGCTCCCAGCGCTCGATCTCGATGGGCGAGCCAGAGGCCCGCAGCGCGGCTTCCATCACCGCCTCGGACGCGGTCCGGGCGAGGGGATAGCCGATGATGGGTAGGCGGTGTCTGGGCATGCTCGTCCGATTGAATGGGTGGCCAAAACGGGCCGTCGAAGCCGGCCGTCAGATTCGTCGCTTCGAGGGCCCCATGCTATCATCGCCGCCGTCCAGGGAGAGGTCGCATAGTGGCCTAGTGCGGCGGTTTGCTAAACCGCTGAAGGGGAGTTCCTCTTCCGAGGGTTCGAATCCCTCCCTCTCCGCCAGCCGGTGCCCGTAGCTCAGTGGATAGAGCGTCAGGTTGCGGACCTGAAGGTCGGAGGTTCGAGTCCTCTCGGGCACGCCAGATCTTGAGCACGAAAGAGCCCGCCTTAGGCGGGCTCTTGTCGCGGCAGATGGCCGGAATGCTCACAGAATGCTCACGGATTCCCGTCGGGGGTGAGGTTGATCGGGACCGTCACGACGGTGGCGTATTGTGCCGCTAGGTCGCGATAGCCGTCTCGATGCGCGTCAATGCAGTCATCCCACAGGTGCGGAGAATTTACGGTCACTCCGTCCTGGTCGTGCTGCGCTCGGGCGAAGGTCTCGACCATGTCCGGGTCTACTGATGTCTGGGCGGTCATCCTGCCACGTCAATCAGCGCAGCGATCCTCGCTGCGGCATCGGCCTGCATGCCGGGGACCGCGTGCGAGTAGAGGTCGAGCGTCATGGTGACGCTGGAGTGGCCGAGCCGTTCCTGTACGACTTTCGGAAGGCGAGGGGCCCGCCGCCGTGAGCCAGGTTGAATGGCCGCTGGCCACTGCCCGCAGCGCCGGGGAGATGCAGGCGCTCCCTCCAGCGTTCGCGAATGCAGCGCTCGCCTACCTGTCGGTCGGCAAGCCGCAGCATGCGGGGTCGCTCCTGGCCGAGCTTGAGCGCACGCCTGATGTTCGCCAGGAGCTGTACTACGCCGCCCACCTGCCCGACATGGTCCGGACTGCTCTCGCCTGCGGAGATGCCGCGCTCGGCGCGCGACTGGTCGAAGGCGTGGAACCGCGCACCCCGCTGCGCGAGCACGCCCTACGCGCCGGCCGAGCAACCCTGGCCGAGGCAGGTGGCGAGCTCGAGCAGGCAGCCTCCCTCTACGCCGAGGCCGCCGAGCGCTGGCAAGCATTCGGGAACGTTCCTGAACGCGGCCACGCGCTCCTGGGCCGGAGTCGCTGCCTGCTCGCTCTGGGCCGCGCACCAGATGCTGCCTCGCCGCTCCGGCAGGCTCAAGAGATCTTCGCCGGCCTTCGTGCAAAGCCAGCCCTCATGGAGGCGGAGGCTCTTCCCATCCGGGCGACGTCAGATACGCCGACGTCCTAGGCGGCGGAACTCGCGAATTCCTCTTCGTCGACAGTCCTGGTCAGGCTCCGTGTCGCAATCGAAACGTCGCTTCGCAGCTCTTCGAGCCGGTTGCCTCTGGTAACCGGGCTTGTCGGTCGTGTATGGAGCCTCGCGCCACGGGGCTGCGGAGCCAACGCTCCTTTGGTGTCCGACGCGCGACACCCCAACGTAGCGAGCAATCGACCGCGTAGTGGTCGCCCACTCGATCCGCCCCTCCAGTCCCTGGCCCACCATTTGCCACAGGGAACGGCAGGGACAGCGACTCCACCGGCGCCCAGCACGAGGAGAGGAGATCCAGCCATGATCGGGACCATCTCGCACGGTGCCAGGCTCCCAACCCCGAAGCCCCACTATCGATTTGGGGTTGCACTGATCTTCATCCTGCCCACAGTGCTTGCCATGGCGACATTCGCCGCGCCGAGCCGGGTCTCGGCGGCGGGAATCGGGGAATGGGCTCCCGCCACTGTCCAGTGTGACAACTTCCTCAACACCCTCACCCTCACCCCGAGAGCGGGAGCCGCCGATCTCACGTCGACCAAGCCGAACGCGATCTACTACCACTACTGGATCCGGAACAACTCAACCGGGGCGTGGGTCGCCGGCTGGAACCCCACCGGCTGGGGGACGATCGTCCATACGCCGGTATCGATGGTCGCGGCCCCGCCGTTCGGCTATGTGCAAACAGGGTCAACTTCGACGACCGGTTATGCCCATACCGTGGGACTGCCGAATGGCAACTACTCGGTCTACACCGAGTATGCATGGCCCAACGCGACAGGGTGGCTCTACGCGGGCGGGTGGTCCAACCGGTACAGGATGTGGTCCTATCTGAATGGGTGGCCGACCAGTAGCTCCTGCACCATCTAGCGAATCCCGTCGGCTAGATCAAGGGGCCCACGGGTCGGAACCGTGGCCCCTCGAGTGGCCCTTGCCCACGAGCTCGGCGCCCGCGTCGTGAGATGAGAGCTGTATCGTGCCGGTATGTGGTCGGAGTGGATCGCTCTCCAGGCTGTCGCGATCGGAGTGCTCCTTACGGGGTGCGGTGCCGGGGCGACCCCGACTCCCGCGCAGGTCGCGACGTCTACGCCTTCCCTGACGGCCTGCACCACCGATTCGATCGACGGTCAGTACCGGCGCGCGCTCAGCGCGGAGGACACGTCCAAGTCGGAGATGTACGGAAGCTGGACGCTGGAGATCGCGGATTGCCGCTTCACAATCAGCCAGGATGGTCGACGCCAGGGCGGCGGGCGCATCGAGCTAGTCGACGGAACGGCGAAGTCCGGGCGAGTTGCCGTGAGTGAAGACGTCTGTCCCAATGAATTCATCGGCGAGGGGTTCTACGACATTGCGCTCAAAGGCGACCAGCTGCAGATCGCCGAGGCGATCAAGGCTACAGACCAGTGCGTGGGCCGGGCCGACGCGTTCGAGAGCCCTCCGATCTGGGAGCGGCAACCTTGACGGCGGATGGCATCGGCGACGATGCGGACCGTGCAGGCGACCCCGGCCTCATGCAGAAGATTGAGAAGCTGCTCGCCTAGTTGTCGTTCCCACTTACATCGTTGACAGATTGAGAGGCCTCGTGCTCGGTTCGGGGTTGTTGAAGCTCCACACCGAGGGAGGGCTCTCATGCTGCGTCGTAGCGCCAAGCTCACGCCGTTTGGGCGGCGCCTGCTGGTCGAGCGCGTCGTGATCGAGGGCTGGGCGCCTGCCATCGCGGCCGAGACTGTGGGCGTCAGTCGGGCGACGGCTTACAAGTGGCTGGGCCGCTACCGCGCCGAGGGTCTGGCTGGGCTCGACCGTGCTTGTCAACAAGGTCGCTGGGAACGACAACTAGGCGCAGTCGCTAGGATGCCTGCGTGAAGACCGTGGCGCGGTACGACGGACTGGCGGACTGGTACGACAACTTTGTCCGCTCGGAGGAAGTGGTGTCCGTCGCGCTCGGCTCCTTAGAGGGCATGATCGGTCGCGGTCCGGGCCAATGCCTCGATGTGGGATGCGGCACCGGCATGGCCTTCGCGACACTGGCCGCCCACGACTGGACCGTTGTCGGTGTAGATGTGTCCGCCGACCAGCTAGCGGTCGCCCAGGATCGTGCACAGGCTGTCGGTGCACGTCTTGTTCATGCCGAGGCGAGTCAGCTTCCCTTTCCCGACGGCAGCTTCGACGCCGTGGTGTCTCTACTGACGCACACAGACTTCGATGATGTGTCGGAGGTGGTCCGCGAATGCGCCCGCGTCGTCGCCCCCGGTGGCCGTTTCGTGTACGTCGGGGTTCATCCGTGCTTTGTCGGACCAATGGTCGAGCGACGGGCGGATGGACCGCACCTGCTGCATCCCGGCTACCGTCGCTCCGGGTGGTGGCCAGATGCGCCGGGCGTTATTCGTAGCCAGGTAGGCGTGAATCACGTCCCTCTCGCGCAGCTCATCAACGCCGTGCTCTATGCGGGTCTGCGACTGGAACAGATTGAGGAGCCGGGCGAGGAAGGCTATCCCATGCTGCTCTCACTAAGAGCGATCCGTCCCTCGGCACCGGCTTCAAAGTAGACCACTACCCACGACTCGGAGCGGATCTGCGGGTCGACCTCACGGCGCCACTCGGGCGGCAGGGTAGCTTCCGCAGCGATCCACGATCCTGTCAGGGCGGGCTTTGGCATGGCCGGAAGGATACGGGAGCCGATGGAGAGCGGATCCCCGTCAGTGCAGGATCCCCCGCCCCTCCTCAAGCCACCATTGATACAGCGCCGCGCCGTCCTCTTGGGCGCGCCAGATCTGAGCACCAATGACGCCCCGATTGCGGGCTCGTTGCGTCAGACGGCGGGATGCTCACCGTGCACCATCGGCGGGATCGGCTCGGTCAAATGAATATCTCAGCCGCCACCGGTCGAACCAGGTAGGCGTTCCAGTACTTGACACGCTCCCGGTCCGGGCTTTGGAGGACTTTGTTGACCGTGCCGCGGTTGTTGGCGACAACCGGCCATAGCCGTGGATCAGGCGTGTTGAGGCGCACGAACCTTGCGACAGCATCGCGCCTCGTGTCCGCGTTGACCCTGATCCGGTGATCGCCCACGTCCGCGAAGAGCCACGCCGTAACCCTCGGCCTCTTGTCGATGTCGCCAATCGTCTGCGCGTCGGACGCATCCAACCAGCGTTCGAGGACATGTACGAGTTCAGCCTTCCCGGCGACGATCAGCCCCTCGGGCAAGTGGCCGCTAGCGCCGTTCGGCATGTCGTCGTCTCCCCTGGACCTGCGACCAGTATGCGTCGGCAGCAAGGGGCCCGCGCGGAGGATGACAGATGGCGTTCCGCCCCGTGTCTATTGAGCGGATCGCGCTTCTTGATGCTGGCCGCCTTTCCCCCCTGCAATATCGCATGCCCGCTCTTTCGTGTCCGAATTGGATCAATGACTTCCGGAATGACGAATGGGCAATTGCCGGGATCGTGACCTCGCCCAAGTCTCCGAGGCAGTCGTTCGGGAAACCAAGCTCGCACCTCGCTGAGCGCTGAGCTATCTGGTCCGAACACCCTGCCCGCTCACCGGATCGCCGGTGCTCGGGCATTTTGGTTGCCCGAGTAGAGGAAGGCGCCAGACCATGAATTCCTTCAAGCGCTTCGCGATGGCGATCGACCCCGGCTCGATGCTCGCGGCGACGATGGTCGGCTCGACTCTCGCGGTGGCCGACGCCGGCAGATCGAGTGGCAGGGTCGACCCGGCCGACCTTGGCGGCATCGGGCTCGCGCTGGTCCTCGCGGTGCTGACGACGACCTGCGTCTCCTGCGCCGCGCGCGGCGCAGGTCTGGATCGCTCGGCCCTTCGGGGACTTGGCGAGTTTCTGGGCGATGCACGAGTTCGCGCTAGCGCGAGGCGCGGATGGATATCCTGGTCGCCGCTGGCTTGATGTTTCTGAAAGCCGGGCAGACGGCCTAGATCAGTTGGTTGAGCGGGCGTACCAGATGTTGCCCGGTCCGGCCCAGCTGTTCCCCTCGCCCCAGATCGCATGAGTCCGGCCGTCGGCGTCGATGTCGACCTCGAAGTAGTCGCCGTAGGGCTGCAGATAGCCATTTCGGAACTTGTAGGCATATCCGCGCACGAACGCGGAGAGGACCGCCTCCTCGCTCCAGCTCGCGCCTCGATCAGTTGAGCTGCGGTAGTAGATGTTCCAGCGCGCGCCCGGGTCGTCGCCACCTGCGTCATGGCCATTGCGGTCGTCGGTCCAGGCGATCCGGACGTCGCCGTCACCGCGTGCCGCCATCGCGGGAAAGACGTTGTTCGCGCCGCGCGGCGCGCCGGAGACGTCGACAGGCCGGCTCCACGTTGCACCGCGGTCGGTCGAGCGCGCGAAGTAGAGGCGCTGTGGCGCGAAGCGCTGGCGGTTCGCGTTCCAGAGCACGTAGACCCGGTCTCGCCCATCGACGGCGAGCGCCATCTGAGCCCCCCAGTAGTCCCAGCCGCCGCACGCGCAATCAGTCGCGATCTGCGAGACATCGACGATCGAGGAGCTCCATGTGCGCCCGCCGTCCCGCGAGGTTGTGACGTAGAGGTTGATGGGTCCCTTGGGGAGCGTCGGCTTTTCGACGCCGTTCCATGCGAAGTGCACAACCCCATCGGCGTCGACCGCGCCGCCGCTGGCCAGTGACTCGCCAAGCTGCCGGGTGTTCGTGAGCGGTCGCCGGAGCGTCCATGTCCGGCCGCGGTCATGGGAGGCGGAGACGTAGATGTGGAACCCGGCGTGATAGGCGAGATACACGTGCTTGCCGCGCACGGCGAGGATGTCCTTGTCCGTCCCGCGCTCGAGCTGCTCAGTCAGGACGACGTGCCAGGTTGCCCCGAAGTCATCCGACCGGGCCACATATTCGCTCGAGCGGTTCCCCTGCATGAAGGCCGCATAGACAGTCCGCCCGTCGGCCGGGTCGACGACGATCTGTGGGTCGTCCTGGCGGGTCTTGGCCGGAGCCAGCGGACGTGGTGCCGACCAGTTGCGACCGCCGTCGGCCGAGACCTGAAGCTCGGTGTGCGGGCTCGGGCAGCCCGAGCAGGCGGGATCGTCGCCGTAGTGCGTCCAGACGACGTACACGTGGCCGCGCTGATCCGCAGCGATCGCGGGTTCCCAGTCGTCTCCGGCGGTGTACCCGAGTCGCACCGGGCCGGTGAAGCGGGGGGCAGCCGCACCGACGAGCAGCACGGCCGCGACAAGCAGGGCGAAGCCACGCAATCGGCGAGAACTGGACAAGGACCCTACCACGTACGGCGTGCTCGCGGATCGTGGTGCAAACTGCACGGCGCGTCAAGCAGATTCGGGCGGGCAACGCGCGCCTGGTGGTGCGGTCAGACACCACCTGGCCGGCGGCCGCAGAGCGCTGCGCGTGCCTACCTTCGGGCGGATGCCGTAACGGCTTTGGGACCCGTGGTGCGCCTCGGCAACGGAGTCTTCTGTCTCTTTCTTCACCCCAGCGCCCCTGACTCCACCAGCGACCAGGTGGGACCCCTTACCAAAGTACTGGGAGGCCGATATGCTCGCCATCGGCTCGGCTGGTGGGACCAGTACCGGACCTTCGTCAGGGACGACTGATCGGTTCGTGAACCGGTGAACGGCCAGGGTCCGGACGAGACCAACCAGAGAGAGAGCGTACGGGGAGTTATCACGGCCATGAGCACAAAGGTTCGTCTGGTCCTCGCAGGCCTGCTCATCGCGCAGCTGGCCGATGCTGTCAGCTTCGCGATCGGGATCAGCCGAGTGGGGATCGGTGCCGAGGCGAACGGCTGGATGCGCTTCCTGTACGACGCTGGTGGCCTGCCGGCGGTGATGGCGCTCAAGGGTAGCGCCATCCTGCTCACGCTCGGCATCGTCCTCCTCGCCGCCCGGCGGTATCCGCGACTCGTGGTCCTGGGCGGTGCTACCGCCACCAGCCTTGGGCTGTTGGGAGCCTTCACTAATACCCTCGCCATCGCCCTCACGCATGGCTGACTGCTGCAGGTCGGCTGGACCGGTCCTCTAACTGCCGAGTTAGCGCCTCGAAGCCCCGGTAGACTGGGCGGCGCTAGAATCGGGGCGGGTCCGGTTCTCCCGATCGCGAGGTGCTCGATGTGCCGGGGCGTCAGTCCGCGCCGCGTCGGTAGACGGCCATCGCGTAGCCGCTCAGGTACGGATTGTTGAACCGGCGCAAGAAGCCGAAATGTCGGTGGAGCACCCGGGACAGGCCGAGGGCGATGAGGTAGGGCACGAGGTTCCCGAGCCGCTTCTGCTCGCGTCGCGTAAAGATGCTCGGCTCGAACCCGCCGACGTAGGCCTTGAAAACCGTCTCCAGGCGTAAGCGCTCCTCGAAAGTGCGCCAGCCATTGAGATCCATCGCCTCGATATCGTGGGCGGCATAAACGTCAGGGCCGAGCGACCGCATGAACCACCCGTTCACGCCACGGAAGTTTGGCACGCCGAGGACGAGATATCCGCCGCGCTTCAGGAGGCGCACATGGCGCTCCACGACCGGCGTGCGGTCCGCGAAATGCTCGATGAGGCCGAGAGAGTAGACGACATCGAATTGGGGCAGGGTCGCGTCATCGGCGAAGATGTCGGCCTGTATGACGTCGCCCGGGATACCGAGCAGCCGGAAGTTCTCGGCGGTCTTTTGGCAGCCTGTAGCTGAATAGTCGACGCAGGTAACGCGGTAGCCGAAGTGCTTGTGCATGTAAGCGAGGTACTGTCCGGGCGCGCCGCCCAGCTCAGCGATAGTGAGGCTCGGATTGCTGGGCAGGTTGCGGTCGAAGACGTCGAGGATCGCGTTCAGATAGAACGCTCGCGGCTGACGTGCGTACTCACGGGGCAGCGACAAGCTGTTCCAGTAGTCATCCCAATAAGACTGATCCGTAAGCGGTGCGGGGGGCGTCGCCTCTGTCACCGTTTCGGAGGTGAGCAGCGTGCGGCCCTGGCCTTGCCGAAACTCATGAGCGACCCTCCGGGGTGGATGGCGATGAGTTTAGCCCTGCAGCCGTGTGAGAAATATGCACTCCGTTGACCCGCGTGACGCGTAACGTCGGGCGCCCTAGACTGACGACGATCCGACGGACGAGTGAGGCAGGATCCATTGGACGTTCATGCAGAATTGATCGGCTACCCGCGCATCGGCGCGCAGCGCGAGCTGAAATGGGTCCTCGAGCGCGCCTGGAGCGGACGGATCGAGACCGAAGCCTTCGAGCAGGCCATCGCGGGGCTCCGGCGCGCGCATTTGGACGAGCAGCGCGGGCTCGTGGGCTCGGCGGTCGACGACCACTTCCTGTACGACGAGGTGCTCGAGACGGCCCTGATGCTTGGCCTCGTACCCGACGAGTTGCGCGCGCAACTAGGCACAGATCCCTTCGCAGTCCTGACCGCGCTGGCCCGGGGGACCCCGCAGCGCGATGCGTGGGAGATGACGAAGTGGTTCGACACGAACTACCACTACGTCGTCCCCGAGATCAACAGCACGCCGACCGCGCTCACACCCTTGCCATGGCGTGTCCCAACGCATGAGCCGGATACAAAATGGACGGTGCTCGGCCCGTACACCCTGGCCAAGCTGAGCAAGCTGACCCCCGGTACCGATTCGCAGGCACTCGCCTCGGCGGCCTCGGACGCCATATGGGCCTGGGCGCGAGCCCAGCGCGCGACAAATCCCGCCTTCCGGCTGCAGCTCGACGAGCCATGCCTGGGCCTGGCCCTGACCGATGCCGACGCCGCCCTGCGCGACGCCGCTTATGCCCCGGCCCGCGACCACGGGCTGGCGGAGCCGCCGCTCGTGACGGTCCAGTTCGGAGCCGCGTCGGCCGAGACCGCCGAACGCCTCGGGAGCCTCGGCCTTGCCGTCCAAGTGCCGCTCGCAAACGTGGGCGAGCTGGCACAGACAGATGCTTGGGCAGCACAACCCGAGCACGTCATCAGCGTCATGGATGGTCGCAGCGTGTGGCCCGACGACTTCGGCCGCGCCGGCGCGGCGCTCGAAGAGCTTCCCGACGACGGCAAGCTGATCCGCATTGTGCCGTCGACCAGCCTGATGTTCCTGCCCTACACGGTCGAGGGCGAGGACCTGCCCGCCGGCTTCCAATTCGCGCGCGAGAAGGCGCGTGCGCTGGCGGAGTGGGCCATCGCGCTGGAGACTCATGCCCCGCTGTCCGTCGAGCACCCGCCGCAGGCGGAGTGGTCGCCGGTCGGCGAGCTCAGCGCTCGCGCCCCGCGTGGTGAGCGCCGAGCCAGTCAGCAGGATCTCAACCTGCCGCCGTACCCGACCACCTCCACCGGCTCGCTGCCGCAAACCGGCGAGGTGCGTCGGCTGCGCGTACGACTCGGCAACGGCGAGATCGGCGAGGGTGAATATGAGCACGAGATGGACCGCCTCATTACCCAGGCGATCTCCTGGCAGGAGGCGAAGGGGATCGACGTTCTGGTCCACGGCGAGTTCGAGCGCACCGACATGGTCGAGTACTTCGCGGAGCAACTCGACGGATATCACACCACCCACAACGGCTGGGTCGTCTCCTACGGCAGTCGCTGCACGCGGCCGCCGATCCTAGCCGCGCCGCCCACTGCGTCGGAGGCAATGACGGTGCGCGAATGGCGGATCGCGCAAAGCGCCACCGATCGACCGGTGAAGGGCATGCTCACTGGTCCGGTAACGATCGTGAACTGGAGCTTCCGGCCGCCAGGCGTGCCCGACGATCGGCTCTTCTGGGCCGTCGCCCAGCCGGTCGCGTCCGAGGTGCGGCAACTGGTCGAGGCCGGGGCGCGCGTGGTCCAGATCGATGAGCCGGCTGTGCGCGAGCGCTGGCCGCTGCCGACAGAGGGCGCCGAGGAGGGCCGGCGGACCTACGCGCGCGGCGTGCGGGCCGCGCTCAGCCACGTCTTCAACCAGCCAGCCCACGTCCAAATGCACACGCACATGTGTTACGGAGACTTTGGCGACATCGTGCCGCTCTGGTCAGATGCCGGCGTCGATGTGGCTTCGATCGAGTTTTCCCGCTCCAAGGACGACAGCTACATTCGCCAGTTCTACGAGCTGTTCCGCGACGGCCATCTCCAGATCGGCCCGGGCGTCTTTGACGTCCACTCGCCGCACTCGCCGGGGGCGGCCACCATGGCTGAGCGCCTCGCGCTGTTCCGCGGCTTCATGGCCGACGAGGACCTGTGGGTCAACCCCGACTGTGGCCTGAAGACGCGCCGCTGGGAGGAGATCGAGAGCCAGCTCGGTGACATGGTCGCCGCCGCCCGGCAGCTGCGCGCCGCTCACCGGGCGAGCTAGAAACATGCTCGCCGCCCCAGCCGGCTGGGTGGAGATGATCGAGATCAATCCGCCGCTCCTCCCGAGCATGACGCATCTGGCGCTCCGCGGGCGCTGGCAGAACGTCCTGATCACCGACAACCCGTTCAAGCAGGTTCGCGTCTCGCCCTACGCATTCGCTGCCCGCATCACCCACGACGTGCCCGAGGTGCGGCCCACGGTCGTCTGCTCGACGCGCGACCGCAACATCCTGGCCATCGAGTCCGAGGTGCGCGGCGCGATCGGCAACGGAGTCACGTCGTTCCTGGTGGTGCAGGGGGACATGCTTCCCGAGGTCGAGCACTGGAGCAACAGCTACGAGATCGTCGAGCACCTGCGCGCGCTCCAGGGATCGGCTGCGACACCGCGCTTCGAAGTCGGCATGAGCACCCGCTCTCGGCGCTGGGTCTTTCGTCGCCGAGTCGACATCGGCGCCCAATTCTTCACGACGGGACCGGTCATGGACCCCGCGTCGGTACAGGGGGTCTACGATCGCCTCGAGCTCCGTCCCGACGACCCGCCGGTCTATCTCGAGATCACGCCGCCCGTCTCGCCGACCTGGGTCCGCC
>JALYTG010000172.1 GCA_030854405.1 Chloroflexota bacterium
ACCCAGTCAAGCCCGTGACCACCGCGCCCGTCACGGTTGGAGAGCCGGGTCCGGTGGTCGCCGAGCTCCCCCTCCCCACCTGGTTGATCCCGACCCGGCGCAGCCCGTTCGTCGGTCGAACGGGCGAGATAGGGCGACTCGAAGACCTCTGGGACGAAGCCGCCGGGGGCCGACCCCAGATAGTCCTGGTGGGTGGCGATCCGGGGATGGGCAAGACGCGGCTGGCGACCGAGTTCGCCCAGAGCGTCCACGATGCGGCCGGCGCCGGGGTTTTGTACGGGCGCGCCGACGAGCACGGCACGCTCAGCTATCAGCCCTTCGTCGAGGCGCTTCGCCACTGGGCAATCAACACCTCAGGCGAGGAGTTGCGGAACAGCCTTGGACGCCACGCCGCGGTGCTCGCCCGGCTGGTGCCCGAGATCACGGTTCGCCTTCCCGAGCCGCCGGCCGTTGAGCCGGGGGAGCCGCAACGCGACTTTCTGTTCGACGCCGTGACCGCAACCGTCTCCGCGATCGCCTCGTCGCGCCCCACGCTGCTGGTCATCGACGACCTGCACTGGGCCGACCCGGGGTCGCTGCTGATGTTCCGCCACCTCGCCCGCTCCCCCCACCGCTCGCGGCTGATGGTCCTCGCCACCCACCGCGACACCGAGACCAGCGAGGCACTGACTGAGACTCTGGCCGACCTTGGTCGGGAGCGATTGTTCGAACGCCTTCGCCTCGGGGGCCTCGGGCCGGACGAGACAGCGGCGCTGGTCTCATCGATCCAGGGATCGCGGTCGAGCCCCGATCTGGCTCAGGCCATTCATGCCGAGACCGCCGGCAACCCATTTCTGGTCGAGGCGCTGGTCCAGCATCTCGCCGAGCACGGCGAGGCCTTGGACGGACTCGGGCGGGCGGGAGCGCCCTCGCCGCGCGAGGCGATCTACGCCGGAGGGGTGCCGAGCCTGGTGCGCGAGGCCGTGGCCCATCGCGCGAGTGAACTCGGCAGCGACGTGGAGCGCGTGCTCGAGGTCGCCTCGGTGGTCGGCCGTGAGTTCGAGTCGGAGCTGCTTGCCGACGTCAGCGACCTGCCGGCCGATTCTGTTGTGGCGGCGCTGGAGGCGGCGGTGACCGCCGGCCTGTTGATCGACGTCCCCGGGACGCTTGACCGCTACGCCTTCTCGCATTCCTTGTTCCGCCAGACCGTTTACTCGGATCTGCCGAAGGCACGGCGCACGGCCCTGCACCGCCGACTCGCCGAGGCGTTGGAGCGCCGCCACGGTAGCGATCCCCCCCACGTCGCCGAGCTTGCCCGCCACTTCTCGGGGGCCGGACCGGGCGCCGCGCCGAAGGCGCTGGAGTACTGCGTTCGGGCCGGTGCCGCCGCTCTTGGCGCCTTCTCATACGAGGAGGCGATCGAGCACTACGGGCACGCTCTGGCCGCGATCGAGATGGCGGCCAGCGACGACGAGGGCCTGCGATGCGAGGTGCTTCTGGCACTCGGCGAGGCCGAGTGGCGGGCCGGGCACGTCGAGGACGCCCGCGAGACATTCGCGCGGGCGGCGCGGATAGCTCGCGCCGGCGCCGACTCGGGTGCGCTGGCTCGGGCGGCGCTGGGCTTCTGCGGCGATGGGTCGGAGCGTTTCGGCGCTCCCGACGCCGACGCAACGCAGCTTCTGGAGAGCGCGCTCGACGCGGGTCCCCAGGACCCGGCGCTGCGCGCGAAGCTGACCGCCCGCCTCGCCGAGGTCGTTCACTCCATCGCAGAGCCGGCGCGTGCCGAGGAGCTCGGCGAGCAGGCGATCGAGATCGCCCGCTCCTCGGGCGACCGCAGCGCCCTGGCGGCGGCGCTGATCGGCCGCTGGTACGCGATCCAGAGGCCCGACGCCCTGGATCAGCGGGTGCGGTCGGTCGAGGAGCTGCTCTCCCTCTGCGAAAACCTCCACGATCGCGATCTCTCGCTTCAGGCCCAGACGCTCAAAGCCAGAGTCGCCGTGGAGACCGGGAACATGGACGCGCTAAGCGCCGCGATCGGCGATCACGCCATGCTCGCCGATCAGAGCAAGCAGCCGGCCAACCAGCTTCTAAGCCGCGCCTACCGTGCCACTCGCGCCCTGATCAGGGGCCGCTTCGATGAGGTCGAGGCGCTGATCGGCGAGGTGATCGAGCTGGGGGTGCTGGGGCAGTCACCGGGAGCGCTTCATTACTCGAGTGTGGAGCTGGTTGTGTTGCGCTGGGAGCAGGGGACGCTCGAGGGGCTCGAGCAACCGCTCCGTGAGCTCAAGGAGCGCACCGGCGCGGCGATATGGCGCGCGGCGCTCGCCCTGCTGTGCGGTGAGATCGACGAAGAAGAAAGGGCCCGCGCGGAGCTGGAGGCTCTGACGGCGGACCGCTGCGCCGCGGTCCCGTTCGACGAGAACTGGCTCGCAACGCTGACCTTCCTCGGGATGACCTCCGCCACCCTCGGCGATACGAAGCGGGCCGCCGAGCTGCACGAGCTGCTCGAGCCTTACCGTGGCCGCTTCATCGTCATCGGCGCCGCCGCGGCCTGCCTTGGGCCGGTCTCGCATTTCCTGGGCTGGCTGGCCAGCGTTGAAGGCGATTGGCAGGCGGCGGTGGCGCTGCTCGAGCAGGCGAGCGAGGAGAGTCGGGCGGCCGGCTCCGAGCTGTGGCTGGCGCGCGCACGCTTCCGACTCGGCATGGCGCTCCGCGCCCGGGCGATCTCAGAAGACCAGGAGCGAGCCGGCCAGCTGATCTCCGAGGCCGGCGCCACCGCCGAGCGGCTGGGCATGGGGCGGCTCAGCGGGCTGATCGCGCAATCGGACCCCGGCACCAGCAGTCCAGAAGAGTCGCGCCTGCGGGCCCGCCCCTAATTATCGGAGCCCGCGCCGCCCGCCATCGCCGGGAGGATCACGACCGTGTCCGCTTCGGCGATCGCGGTGCCCAATCCGTCGAGCACGCGCACGTCCTCGTCGTTGAGATAGACGTTGACGTAGCGGTTGAGCTCCCCCTCCGGCGAGAACAGCTGCGCCGCGGTGTCTGGGTGGCGGTCCGCGAGCGAGCGCAGTACGTCTCCCACCGTGGCGCCCTCGGCGCTCACCTCGGCTTCGCCGCCGGTTTGGGCGCGCAGCACGGGCGGGATCTTCACCGTCGGCACGCTCCGATCCTATTGAGGCTCTTTGCGCAGGGCTTCTAGCCCGCGCAGAACGCTTCGTAGTCCGGGAACTTGCCCATCTCCGATTCCGGGATCTGGGGCGCGTTCTCTCCGCAGATCGGGCAGTCGGGATCGCGGCGGACCTTGAGCTCGGTAAAGGAAGTCGACAGCGCCTCGAACAGCAGCAGGCGTCCGACCAGCGGCTCGCCGATGCCGATCACGAGCTTTGTGACCTCGTTGGCCTGCAGCAGGCCCATGATGCCCGCCATCACCCCGAGCACGCCGTTCTCCGAGCAGCTCGGTGCAAGCTCGGCCGGCGGCGGGGTCGGATAGAGGCAGCGGTAGCAGGGGCCCTCGTAGGGCACGAAGGTCGAGATCTGGCCGTCGAAGGTGAGGATCGAGGCCGAGACGACCGGCTTTCGCAGCCGCACCGAGGCGTCGTTGAGCAGGTAGCGGGTGGGGAAGTTGTCGGCGCCGTCGACGAGGACGTCGTAGTCCTTGATGATCTCGATGATGTTGGAGGCGTCGAGCCGCGTGCGGTACTCGACCACCTTGACGTCCGGGTTGAGCGCCTCGATCGAGATCCGTGCCGACTCGGTCTTCGGGGTACCGACCCGCTCCGTGTTGTGGATCACCTGACGCTGGAGGTTGGACTCGTCGACCAGGTCGTCGTCGACGATGCCGAGTGTTCCGATCCCGGCCGCGGCCAGATACAGCGCCGCCGGCGAGCCCAGGCCACCGGCCCCGATCAGCAGCACCTTTGCGTTCAGCAGCTTGATCTGACCATCGACGCCAACCTCGGGGATCAGCGTGTGGCGCGAGTAGCGCATGCGCTGCTCGGGGGTGAGGCCCTCGGGGGTGACGACGGGTAGACCCTGCTCCTGCCAGGCGAGGATCCCGCCGTCGACATTGGCCACGTTCTCATAGCCAAGCTCGGACATCTCCTGGGCGGCCTTGGCCGAGCGGCTGCCGGAGCGGCAATACAGCAGCACCCGCTGGGAGCGATCGGGAACGACCGAGGCGATTTCGTCGCGCAACAGTCCGGGCGGAACCAGGCGCCCGCCCTCGATGTGAGATTCCTCGTACTCGTGCGGCTCGCGTGTATCGACGAGCGCGACGCCGCCGGCGTCGATCTCACTTGCGGCCTCAGCGGGACTGAGCTCCTGGATCTGGGTCTTCGTCGCCTGATCGGTGGCCATCGTTATCGCCTCAAACCCCCCAATCCGGATCGGAACTCTAAGACTTCAGAAAGTATAGCATTGGAACGGCTGGTTTCGTGGCTGTGCAGGCAAGCTGGACGGGCCGCCGAAGCGGCCCGTCCAGGCTCCGTGTGAGAGAGAAACTAGCCGAGGGCCGGCCGCATCTGACGAAGCCTGCGGACCCGCTCCTCGATCGGGGGGTGAGTTGAGAAGAGTTTTGCGAAGCCCTTGCCCGAGAACGGCCGCACGATGTAGAGCGGCTCGGCGGCCTGATTGACCTGCATCGGCGCCGCCTTGGCGCCCTCCTCGAGGCGCAGCAGAGCGCTGGCAAGCGACTCGGGGTTGCCGGTCAGCTCGGCGCCGCCGGCATCGGCCGCGTACTCGCGCTGGCGCGAGATCGAGAGCTGGATGATCGTCGCCGCAAGCGGGGCCAGCAGCACCATCGCCAGCGAACCAATCAACCCCAGCGGCGACTCGTCGTCCCCGAACCACAGCAGCATGTAGCCGAGGTAGGTGATCGCCGCTCCAATCGTGGCCGCGACCGAGGTGATCAGGATATCGCGGTGCTTGACGTGGGCAAGCTCGTGCGAGAGCACGCCGCGCAGCTCGTCCTCGGAGAGCAGCTGCGTGATGCCCCTCGTCACCGCGACCGCCGAGTGCTTTGGGTTGCGACCGGTCGCGAACGCGTTGGGCTGGTCGACGGGGATCGTGTAGAGGCGCGGCATCGGCAGGTCGGCGCGGGTGCAGAGATCGCGGACGATCTGGTAGAGGCGCGGCGCCTCGGACTCGGAGATCGGCTTCGCGCCGCTCATCTTCAGCGCCAGCTTGTCGCTGAAGAAGTAGGAGCCCATGTTCATCAGGGCCGCCAGGAAGAGGAAGAGAAGAGCCGTGCTCGAGCCGCCGATCAGGAAACCGATCGCGACGAAGAGACCGGAAAGAGTCGCCAGCAGGATGGTCGTGCGAAGCCCGGCTCCGAAGGTGGATCGCTTGGTTGTCGTCATTTGCCAGTTCTCCTAGGGATTGAACGCCGTATATGAGTATCCCGCAGGCGCCGTAAACCGTAAATAGGGGGAAACCCCTACAGGCGTGGCCTACGTCCCCCAT
>JALYTG010000173.1 GCA_030854405.1 Chloroflexota bacterium
CAGATCGCCGTCGAGGTCCACGCCCAGCACCTTGCCGTCGGCCTCGCGACCGTCCGCGAAGTAGACCTTCGGATCGTCGCCGTGCAGGTTGTGCGCGTTGGTGAGCACGCGGCCCTTGTCGATCACCACGCCGGAGCCTCCGCGCCATCGATTGCCGAGCCCAACCGTCGACGGCCCTACTTTGTCCGCCACCCCGGCGATGGACTTGCCCAGATCCTCGAGGGATCCCATTGACCTGATCCTCCTGATAGTCTTGTCGCTGGATAGTCTTGTAACTTGCAATGCGCAAGTTACTCCTCCACCAGCCGCTGTCAAGACCGATGCCGTACGATCCACTCATGGCCGCCGCAGACTCGCCGCTTGCCGCCGCGCTCGAGCGCGTCGGTGACAAGTGGAGCCTGCTGCTGATCGAGTCGCTCCTCTCCGGACCGCTGCGCTTCAACGAGCTGCAGGCGAGCGTGACCGGGATTGCCCCGAACATCCTGGCCGATCGGCTGCGCCGCCTCGAGGGCGAGCGCGTCGTCAGCTCGCAGCCGTACAGCGAGCGGCCCCCGCGCAGCGTCTACCAGCTCACCGGGGAGGGGCAGGAGCTCGCCAGCGCCCTGCGGCTGCTCGCCGATTGGGGCTCCCGCGTTGCTCGGGAAGCGGAGCCAATGCGCCACGAGGCGTGCGGCACTCCCGTCGAGGCCCGCTTCTTCTGCCCCACCTGCGCGCGCGCCGTTGAGCCGGGCGAGGCGGACCAGATCCGCCGCGTCTGAGCTCACCCGCCGGCGAGCTGGGCCCCGGCGCCTGCGGGCCTTTGGCAATATCCGCCGATCCGTCTGGTGAGGCGAGATGACCCCACAGCGCCGCCGGATCCGAGATCGCCGTTTCCGCGTACTCCTCGATGAACTGACGCACCAGCCCGTTCAGCGAGGTGCCCTCGCATAGCGCGCGATATCGAGCTTGCAGCAGGACGAGCGCATCGATCTTGATCGTCACGTTTGTTGGCTTATGGCTCTTGGTCACCATTCGGCCATCCTGCCGCGCCAACGCTTACGGGCGGCTTACCGCCGGCTTATCGGGCGAGGCCAGGCCAGGCCGCCGACGCGCCCACCTTCCGCTGTCAGAGGCATTCGTGCACCCGTGCGGCACGACGGTCGTGCTGCACGAAAGGCTCTGACAGAGCGGCCGGCAGCCCTCCAAGGAGCTCGCGCCTCGTCAACGAGGCCCACTTACCACCTGCTTACCGAGCGCCCAGAAGGTGGCCAGGTTGACAGGTGACTAAACGGCCTGAAGACGCTGCTCGAGACCGGTGAGCCGCTTGCCATCGAGGACCCAGAGCACGCCGAGGCCACCGCCTGAGAGCGACCGATGTTCGCGGGCCGGGCAGTTGCCCGACCCGCTAGGGCTTGGCTCCGACGACGCTGACCAGCGGCGCGCGCCAGACGAGGGCATCGGCCGGAAGTCGGTTCAGCCGACCCAGGGCCGCTCGTCGCAGTCGCTCACGATCGGTCTCCGAAAGTGGCTCGAAGAGATCATCGGCCAGCCAGCCCTCGAGCGTGGCCAGGTAGGAGTCAGGGGTGTAGCGGTGCTCGAGCCACTCGCGACGCGCGTCGACGCGTCGGAACCCGGCGCGCCGAAGCTCGCCCGCAGCCTCCCTCGGCGAGGCGTAGGAGCGCGGGTCGGGCCCTGGATCGGGCCAGTCGAGACCGAGGTCGTCGACGGCATCCTCGAACGCCTGCATCGGCCTGAACACATCGTTGCGGTCCTGCCAGGTGACGCAGGCGAAGAGCCCGCCGGGCCGCAGGACCCGGAACGCCTCGCGGAGCGCAGCCGCCCGGCTCGGCACCAGCTGAATGACGAAGGACGAGACGGCGACGTCGGCCGAGGAATTCGGCAGTGGGAGACTGGCTGCCGCTCCCTCGCGCAGCGTGAGTCGACGCTCCCCGTCTCCGCCACGGGCTTGGGCCGCCGCCGCCGCGATCTCGATCAGCCGTATCGAGGGGTCCACGGCGATGACGCCGGCGCGCTGCCAGCGCTCGAGTGCTGCCAGCGCGAGCGTGCCACTGCCGGTCCCGATATCCACGAGGTTGAACGCATCACGGCCGGCGAACCCCTCGTCGACGCGATCGAGGAGGCGTATCGCCGCCTGCGCGATGATCGGCGCCCAGCAGTCGCGGTACCGCAGGGCGGCGCGGTTGTATCCGTAGACGGTGTCACGGTATACGGCCGGCATGCGTCAAGGATGCCAGCCGCGGCGTTTTCCGTTCAGGCGGCGGCTGGCTCTGCGGTGGCCTCGCCCGCGGGGTTCCGAAGCTCGCGGCGGGCGCGCTGGGCGATTGAGATCGAGAGCCACAGGATCAGGAAGCCGTTGACCGGGTGCAGGGCGGCCACGAGCGGTGCCGTCTCACGCAGCGAGACGAAGACCGACTGCAGGAAGAAGAGCGCCAAGACGAGCACGCTCAGCCAGATCATGCGCCTCCCCAACCGGCCGATGACCGCAAGGGCGATGAGGATCAGCGTCAGCAAGCCAAAGGTGTAGCCGAAGTCGCGGTGTGTCGCGAAGTTCTCCGCCCCGACGAAGACCCCCATCCCGGCCAGAAACACCTGCACCACGAGACAGGCGACAAAGAGCCACGCGAGGACGAGATAGGCGGTGCGTGCGGCGCGACGAACGTCCATGGAAGGATCGCCTCCTGGTCGGGAATGGACGGCAACGACTCAGGATAGCCGCGCCATCCGGGCGTGAGAAGGGCTCGCCGCTGCTAGGCTCAGCGCTGTGGGCGTGACCTTCCTGGGATTTCCATCGGCCGAGCCTGAGTCCGTACAGGCTGACGTCGCCATCTTGGGAGTCCCGGTCGGCGTCACATACCCCACCTCCGTCACGACTCTCGGATGCGCCGAGGCGCCGTCCGCCATCCGCACGCGTTCACAGCGCCTGGCCCGCTTCGTAGAACATCACGACTTCGACCTTGACGGACCGATGCTCCCCACTCCGTTGCGCATCGTCGACTGCGGCGACGTGGGCGATATCGCGGGCACCCAGCCCTCGGTGGAGGCGATCCTCCAGCGCGGTGCCATCCCGATCGTGCTGGGTGGCGACGACTCCGTTCCGATCCCGACTCTCCGCGCCTTCGCTGGCCGCGGTCCGCTCACCGTGGTCCAGGTGGATGCCCACCTGGACTTTCGCGATTCGGTGGCCGGGGTGCGCGACGGCTACTCGTCGCCGATGCGGCGGGCATCCGAGATGGAGCACGTCGCGCAGATTGTCCAGGTCGGGCTGCGTGGGGTGGGGAGCGCCCGCACGGCGGACGTGGCCGATGCCAGAGAGGCGGGGAACGTCCTCGTCACCGCACGCGAACTACGCGAGCGCGGCGTCCCGTGGCTGCTGGAGCAGATCGCGACCGATGCGGTCGTCTTCATCTCATTCGACTGTGACGGGCTCGACCCTGCCGTCTGCCCGGCGGTGAGCGCTGCGGCGCCGGGTGGCCTCTCCTACGACGAGGCCGCGGATCTGCTTTCGAGGATCGTCCGTGACCGGCGGCTGGCGGGTGCCGCGTTCACCGAGCTGGTACCGGCGCTCGATCTGAATGAGCTCTCGGCGCTGGTGGTGACGCGGCTGATCATGCGTCTCCTTGCCGGACTTGCGCGCCGCGCCTAAGGCCCGACGGGGGGATTCTCACAGAGCTTAAAGTCGCCACGCTCGCTGGCACGGTAGTCGTAGTCCCGTCCGTTCGCGTGCAGGATCACCTGAAAGCCCGGCACCAGCGCCTGGGTGTAGAACTTCCCAGGCTCCGGACAGCCGAGCGAGCCGTCGTTCCAGGTCACCGACTTGATCTCGATCACCTGGATCGCCCCGACCTCCACCGCGGCCTTCGCCGCCAGATCCCGCTCGAGCTGGTCGAGCAGCTGCTGCGGGAGCTCGCCGCTCACCTGCGGCTCCGTCGCGCTCGGCAGCTGGCTGGGCAGCTGGCTCGGGAGCTCACCTCGCGGGGACTCACTCGCGCCTCCCGGAGCTGCGCAGGCAACCAGCAGCCATGCGAGGAGGATCGGGCTCGGCGTTCTCATCGGTCCGTTCAGAACCAGTCGCGCGCCTTGAAGTAGGCCCCGATCCCGACGATCGACAGCGCCATGGCTCCGAGCGCGACGAAGTAGCCGTACGGATGGCGCAACTCTGGCATGTTATCAAAGTTCATGCCGTAGATGCCGGCGATCAGGGTCGGCACCATCAGCAGCACCGTAAAGGCGGTGAGCCGCTTCATCACCGCGTTGAGGCTGTTGTTCGTGACCGACAGGTTGGCATCCAGCGCCGAGGCGACCAGGTCGCGGTACAGGTCGAGCGCGTCGAGGACGCGAAGAAGATGGTCGTACAGGTCCTGGTAGTAGGGGGCCTCTGCATCGCCGATCAGCTCCACGTCGCGCCGCAGCAGCGCGTTCGCGATGTCGCGCTGCGGCGCGAGAATGCGCCGCAGCTCGAGCAGGTCGCGCTTGATGGCCAGCACCTCGCGCAGCCCATCGCGTGCGCCTCCCTCGAGGATCCGATCCTCCAGCGTGTCGATCTCCTCGGCCATCTTGTCAAGGAGGGGAAAGTAGCCGTCCACGACCGCATCCAGCACCGTGTAGAGGAGCTGCCCGACGCTGGTCGCGACCACCTCCGGCCGGGTGCGGAAGCGCTCCAGCGTGGCATCGATTGCGGGGGAGGGCTGCCAGTGGGTGCTGATCAGGTATCCCTCGCCGGCGATGAGGTGGATTTCGCCTAGCTGTGTTGCTCGTGAACGCCGGCGACGCGCCTGCTGCCCAAGCACTTCGTACGTGACGATCATGTGCTGGTCGGGGTAGGTATCGATCTTCGGACGCTGGCGACGCTTTTGCATGTCTTCCAGGGCCAGCGGGTGCATCTTGAACTCCTTCGCCAGCGCCTCGAGCGATTCGGCGTCCGGGTCGAGGAGGTCGAGCCAGACCAGCTGGTTCTTCACGGCCCGCAGGTGCCGAAGCTCCTCGAGCTTGGACCCTTCCAGGCTGCGGACCGATCCATCGGCGGCGCGAATGAGACAGGTGCGGATCATCGGCACGGAGTGTACGCTGCTCCCGGCGACGAAATGTGCTATTCTGGAGTAGCCGATTACGAACAGGAGACAAGGATGAGCTGGCTGCCTGAGCCGGTCGAGAAGCTGCTCGAGGTAGCGCTGGTCGGAGAGCTCGCCGTGGTCGGGCCCGACGAGCGACCGATCGTCCATCCGCTGATCCCGCTCTACGATGGCGAGCTCATCTACATGCACTCGAGCACGCTCTTTTCGAAGAAGCTGGAGCACATCAAGCGGCACCCGCAGGTATCGGTCTCGCTCAGCGACCCGATCGCCATGAAGGGGAGCACCGACCGCGCCACAATCCAGGGCACGGCACGGCTCATCGAGG
>JALYTG010000174.1:0-778 GCA_030854405.1 Chloroflexota bacterium
ATGCCGTTCACCGTGACCTCGACCTGCCGGGCCCCGGCCCGGATGGCGGCCAGCGTGTTTGCTGTGGCCAGCCCGAGGTCGTTATGACAGTGGACGCTCACCGTCGCCCGGCGCCCGACCGCGCGGACAACGCTGCGCACCAGTGCGGCGAACTCGTCCGGCTCCGCGTAGCCCACCGTGTCCGGCACGTTGATGACGCTGGCACCCGCCGCGATCGCCTCGTCATAGGCCGCGAGCAAGTAGTCGAGCTCGGTGCGGCTGGCGTCCTCCGCGCTGAACTCGACGGTGCCGTCCGCGCCGACCAGCTCGCGGGCCTGCGCGACGCGGGCTCGGATTCGCTCGAGCACCTCGTCGCGAGTCGCTCGCAGCTTGTGGACAAGGTGAATCTCGCTGGTGGCGATGAAGACGTGCAGATGGTGCAGCCTCGCTGGCGCGAGCGCGGCGGCGGCGGCCGAAACATCGGCCTCCACGCAGCGCGCCAATGCCGCGATGGCCGGCGCCTTCGCCCCCCCACCGACCTCGTTTGCGATACGCCGCACCGCCTCGGCCTCACCCGGTGAGGCGGCAGGGAACCCGGCCTCGATAACATCGACCCTCAGCCGTGCCAGCTGGCGAGCGATCTGGACCTTCTCGTCGATCGTCAGCGAGGCTCCCGGCGCCTGCTCCCCGTCCCGCAGGGTGGTGTCGAAGATGCGGACGCGACGCGCCATCAGCGCTTCACCTCCGCGGGCGTGCGATCGGCCCACCCGGCGGGCGGCTGCTTGGGTGAGAGGAAGCT
>JALYTG010000174.1:788-5366 GCA_030854405.1 Chloroflexota bacterium
GCTCGGCCCCAACCGCCTCGATCGGTGCCCGCGCCGCCTCGGCCCGCATGCGCCGGAAGTCATTGCCACCAGCGGCGCCCTCCGCGATCCATCGCTGCGCGAAGGAGCCGTCGCGAATCTCGGCCAGGATGCGCTGCATCTCGGCACGCACGCGCTCGTCGATGATCCGTTTGCCCGAGACGTAGTCCCCGTACTCGGCCGTGTCGCTGATGCTGTAGCGCATGTACGATAGCCCGCCGGCATACATCAGGTCGACGATCAGCTTCAGCTCATGCATCGTCTCGAAGTAGGCGAGCTCCGGCTGGTACCCGGCCTCTACCAGCGTTTCGAACCCCGCGTTCACCAGGGCGGTGACGCCGCCGCAGAGCACCGCCTGCTCCCCGAACAGGTCTGTCTCGGTCTCCTCGGCAAAGGTCGTCTCGAGGACCCCAGCCCTTCCGGCACCGATCCCCTGCGCATAGGCGAGGGTTCGAGCGCGCGCCGTCCCGGTCGGGTCACGGTGTACCGCGTAGAGCGCCGGGACGCCTCCGCCCTCGATGTAGAGGCGACGCACCAGGTGCCCGGGTCCCTTGGGGGCAACCATCCCGACATCGACACCCCCCGGCGGATCGATCTCGCCGAAATGGATATTGAAACCGTGCGCGAAGAGCAGGAGCGCTCCCTTGCGCAGGTTTGGCTCGACCTCGTCGCGGTAGACCGCGGGTGCCGCGGTATCGGGCACCAGCATCATCACCACGTGTGCGCTGGCCGTCGCCTGCGCCGCGTCGGTCACCGCCAGGCCCGCCTCGCGGGCGCCGGCCGCCGAGCGGGAATCGGGTCGCAGGCCGACCACCACGTCGATCCCCGAGTCGTGCAGGTTCCGCGCGTGCGCCTCGCCCTGCGAGCCGTAGCCGATCACCGCCACTCGCTGGCCCGCCAGCGCCCCGGCGTCGATATCGCGGTCATAGATGAGCTTGGTCATGGCTCCTCTCCAATCTGGGTTGGGGTGTTGGCGGCCATGGCCACCGATCCGGCGCGAACGAGGTTGCGCAGCCCGTGGCCGCGCAGAACTGCGAGTGCGGTCTCGATCTGGGCGGGCGCGGCGGCGAGGCGCAGGCGCCAGCCATCCGGCCCGGCGGTGAGGAGCTCCCCACCCGCGGCCGCCATCGCACGCTTGATCGCGCTGCGGGCGGCCGCATCGACGGGCACGGAGCATTCGACGAGCGCCAGCTCGAGCTCGAACCGAGAGGCATCGGTCAGATCGACCACCTCGATCACCTCGATCAGCCGGTTGAGCTGGGCGAGCACCTGGCGGGTATGTGCGTCGTCGCCATGGATCACGATCGTCATCCGCGAGCGCCCGGGCTCGTGGGTGGTGCCGACCGTCAGCGACTCGATATTGAAGGAGCGCGCCCGCAGCAGGCTCGCGACGCGGTTGAGCGTGCCCGGCTTGTCGACCACCAGTGCGCTCACCACGTGGCGCGCAGTCGCGTCGGTCATGCGCCGCCCTCGACCATGTCGGAGAGCCCCTTGCCGGGCAGCATCATGGGGTACACGTTCTGCGCGTCGTCGAGCTGGAAGTCGATCAGAGCGGGGCCTGGCGCGGCGCGCGCTGCGGCGATGGCGTCCACCACCTCCTCGGGCGTGGTGGCCCGGAAGCCCGGCATCCCGTACGCCTCGCAGAGGCGGACCAGATCGGGCCCGAAGAGCTCGGCGGAGTGGAAGTTGCCTTCATAGATGATCTCCTGCCACTGCCGGATCATTCCGAGCTTGCGGTTGTTGAGGACCGCGATCTTGACCGGGATCTGCTCGGCGACCAGGGTCGCCAGCTCCTGCATCGTCATCTGGAAGCCGCCGTCGCCGGTGATCGCCCAGGTCTCGTGCTCGGGCCGGCCCAGCGCCGCACCCATCGCCGCCGGGACGCCATAGCCCATCGTCCCCAGTCCGCCGCTCGAAACGTGGGCGTAGGGGCGGCGGAAGCCGAAGTAGCGGGCCGCCCACATCTGGTTCTGGCCGACGTCGCTGGCCAGGGTGGCGGTATGCCCGGTCGCCTCACCGATCTTCTCGACCACGTAATCGGCCGAGAGGCGACCCTCGCGCCAGGCGCCAGACCCGTGCCAGGATCGCCGCAGCGAAACCTCGCGCCAGGCCTCGAGCTCCGCCCACCACGCCTCGCGGTAGGGCGACTGCGGCAGCCGGCGCATGAGCGCCGCGAGAAGGTCACCGGCATCGGCCACGATTCCCAGGTCGGCGCGCACGTTCTTCCCGATCTCGGAGCGATCGACGTCCACGTGCACGGTCCTGGCGCGCGGCGCGAACGTCGACGTCTTACCGGTGATCCGGTCGTCGTAGCGCATCCCCAGGCCGATCAGCAGGTCGCAGTGCTGGATCGCCTTGTTGACGTGCATCCAGCCATGCATCCCGGCGTAGCCGAGCGAGAGCCGATGCGTCTCGTCCATGTTGCCGATCCCCAGCAGCGTGTGGGCGACGGGGATCTCGGATCGCTCGGCCACTTCCCGTAGGAGCTCGGTCGCGCCGGCGATCTGGACGCCGTGGCCGGCAAGGATCAGCGGCCGCTCGGCGGCGGCGATCATCTCGGCCAGCTCGTCCGCCTCCGGCACGTCGCCACGCACCGGCCGCAGCAGGCCAGGCAGGCGAAGATCCCCGGGGCCCGGATGCGGCGCCGAGGTCTCCATCTGCAGCACGTCCTTCGGGAAGTCGAGCAGCACCGGCCCTGGGCGCCCGGTCGACGCGATCTCGAACGCCTCCGCGATGGCGAGCGGCACTTCGTCAGGATCGGTGACCAGCGCCGCGTACTTCGTCACTGGCAGGGCGATCCCAACGATATCGGTCTCCTGGAAGGCGTCGCGTCCGAGCAGCGCCCGGGGCACGTTGCCGGTGATAGCGACCATCGGCACCGAGTCCATCATCGCGGTGGCCAGGCCCGTGATCAGGTTGATGGCGCCCGGTCCGGAGGTTGCCATCGCCACCCCGACCTCGCCAGTGACGCGGCTGTAGCCGTCCGCGGCGTGCGCCGCCCCCTGCTCGTGCCGAACCAGGATGTGGCGCAGCGGGAACTCGCGCAGGACGTCATAGATCGGCAGCACCGTTCCGCCCGGGTAGCCGAAGATGGTGCTCACGCCGCGCGCCACCAGGCCCTCGCACAGGGCGCGCGCGCCGATCCGCGGCGCAACCCCGGGTGCAAGGTCGCCGTTCGGTCGCCCCGCCGGTATCGGAAGTGATGCCATGAATACCCTCCGCAAATGAAAAACCCGCCGGATCTGCCGGCGGGATTCGATGGTCGCGTGTGCCCTGGTGGTTCAGCCGCTTGCACGCCCTCGATCCCGCCATCCAAGGAGGATGACGAGGCGAAGAATTACGAGAAGCACGAACAGCCCAGTCCCCAGCGGGATGGACGTTCGCGACTGACCTCGGCTCAACGAGTGCATTGGGAGGACCCTAGCAGGGGTGTCAAGTCGGCCCCAATGGTACTTCAGGTCACCGCACCCGTGGAGGCGGAGGAGACGAGCTTGGCGTACTTCGCCATCACGCCGCGGGTATAGCGCGGCGCGGGGGCGCTCCAGGACTCGAGCCGAGATGCAAGCTCGTCGGCGGGCACGTCGAGGTCGACGCGGCGCGCGTCCACGTCGATGGTGACTGGGTCCCCCTCCTTGACGAGGGCGATTGGTCCGCCGAGCGCCGCCTCCGGCGCGACGTGGCCGATCATCAGCCCGTGCGTTCCGCCGGAGAAGCGGCCATCGGTGATCAGCGCGACCTCGTCACCCAGCCCCTCTCCGACGAGCGCCGCGGTCACGCTCAGCATCTCCTGCATTCCGGGGCCGCCGACCGGCCCCTCGTAGCGGATGATCACGACGTCTCCCGGACCGATCCGTTGGGCACGCACCGCGTCGTAGCAGGCCGCCTCCGAATCGAAGACTCGAGCCGGCCCGCGATGCAGGCGGCGCTCGTGTCCGGCGAGCTTGACGACGCATCCGTCCGGTGCCAACGAACCGCGCAGGATCGCCAGCCCGCCCGTCGGCTTGATCGGGTGCTCGATCGAGACGACCACCTCCTGGCCCGGCGTCTCGACGGCGGCCGAAGCGATCTCGGCGAGCATTCGTCCGTCCACGTTGCGGGTGGACCCATCGACCACCCCGCCACGCACCAGCTCTCGTGCGACAAGGCCAATGCCACCCGCCTCGTGGATATCGACCGCCGTGTAGCGACCTCCGGGGGTGAGGTTGGCGACGATGGGTGTCCGCGCAGCGATGCGGTCGAAATCGTCGAGGTCGAGAGGGATTCCCAGCTCGTGGGCGATGGCCAGCAGGTGGAGCACAGCGTTCGTCGAGCCGCCGGTGCCTGCGACCGAGGCGATCGCGTTGTCGAGCGCGGCGCGAGTCATGATCGCGCTCGGCCGGATTCCCTCCGTGACGAGCCGCATGACCAGCTCTCCTGCACGGCGCGCAGCGTCGCCTTTGCCCGGGTCCTCGGCCGGAATGCCATTCAACCCGCCGGGCGAGATGCCGAGGAACTCGAGCGCCGTGCTCATCGTGTTCGCCGTGAACTGGCCTCCGCACGCGCCCGGACCCGGACACGAGA
>JALYTG010000175.1 GCA_030854405.1 Chloroflexota bacterium
GATCTACCTCGGTCGGTCGGCCCCGCTGGCGCACATCTACCTGCTGCGGCACGACTTCACCGCCGATGTGGCGCCGGTGGTGCTTGCCCGGGATCCCGCCCAGGACGTGGAGCGCCTCGCCTGGTCGCCGGACGGCACCCACGGCGCGGCTATCATCGCAGGGCGGCTCGTCGCGATCGAGCAAGGCAAGTCAGCGCGTGCCATGGCGGACGGAATCGTCGCATCGTCGTTCGCGCCCGACGGCCGGATCGTCTATGCGCTGCGCGTTGTGCTGGGCAACGGGACGGATCGGGCCGAGGTGCTGCAGATCACCTACGCAACCGGCGATACGAAGAAGCTCACCGAGTGGACCTACCCGCGGCCGGTGATCGGGGCCGAATCGGCACTCAAGGAGGCCCAGTTTGCCGACGAAGGGGGGTCCGAGCGCCTCTTCCGGATGAAGGACGGAAGCCTGCGCATCTGGATGCTGGGCGCGCCTACCTATGGTGTGACCACCACCGGGAGGACCACCAAGCTCGCCAACGCGACGCTGCCGGCCCTCTGGGCGACCGATGGCACGAAGCACATCGAGCTGACCGAGAGCGCGGGAGCGACCGCCCTGACGCTGCGCAACCCCGACGGTAGCGAGCTCGCCAGGACGACCGCAAAGGGGCTCGTCAGCCACCTGCGCTGGTCCCCCGATAACTCTCAGGTCACCTTCACGCTGGGGCGCAGCGTCGGCGGCGGGGTGCAGCAGGACCTCTTCCTGTGGGACCTGTCGAAGGGCAAGGCGCCGATGCAGCTCACCAATACGGGCGCTGCCTTCGGCGCCGAATGGCTGGGTGCCTCAGAATCGTGGCGACCATGAGCAGCCGTCCGCAGATCGTGAACCCCATCGGCGTGGAGCTCGACGAGACCGCCCGCCGCATGCGCATCCGCTGGGACGACGGCCATCTGGGCGAGTGGGGCTGGCTGGCACTCCGCCGCGCCTGCCCGTGTGCGCTGTGCTCCGGCGAGGGCAGCCTCCCCGGAGTCGTGACGCTCGAGACCTTCTTCAACGAGCAGCAGACCACCGTCGAGAAGATCCGCTGGATCGGCCGATACGCGCTGGCCCCCATCTGGGCCGATGGCCACGACACGGGCCTCTTCACGTACACGCGGCTGCGCGAGCTGTGCGAGTGTCCCGAGCACGCCGGGGGCGGTTCATAGGCCAATGCCTTCCGAGAGCGGTGGCCTCATGCTGGTCCACGCCCACCCCGACGACGAGGTGGTGGCGACCGGTGGCCTGATCGCCCGATGGGTCACCGAAGGGAGACGGGTCGACCTCGTCACCTGCACCGGCGGGGAGGAGGGCGAGATCCACGACCCGGACCTCGACCTCACGCAGGCGAAGCCGCGGCTGGCGGAGATCCGCCGCGCCGAGCTCGACTGTTCCCTTTCTGCATTGGGCGGCGGTGCCATCCGGCTCCATCTCCTCGGATACCGCGACTCGGGGATGATGGGTGAGCCGTCGAACGATCGGCCTGAGGCCTTCTGGCAGGCCAACCTCGCCCAGGCGACAGGTCGCCTGGTGCAGCTCGTGCGCGAGGCCCGACCCGCGGTCATGGTCAGCTACGACAGCAACGGCAACTACGGGCACCCTGACCACATCAACGCGCACCGGATTGCCGTGGCCGCATTCGCCGCCGCTGCGGACGGCACGCAATATCCCGAGGCCGGCCCACCGCACGAGGTCGCCAAGCTGTACGAGGTTGCCTTCGCCCGCGAGCCGTGGCTCGCCCTCATGAACGAGATGCGCGAGCGTGGCATCAGCTTGCCGTGGGACTTCGACGCCGCCGTCGATGCGGCTGCCGACCGCCCCTTCGACGAGCTGAACCCGAGCAATGTCGAGGCGCTGCGCCAGGTCGGCGAGGAGATGGCCGAGGGCGAGACGCCCGTCGAGTTCGGCACGCCCGAAGCGCTCATCACCGCGGCCGTCGACGTGGCCGCCTTCATCGAGCAGAAGCGGAGCGCCATGGCCTGTCACCGCACCCAGCGCCAGGACATGGGCTGGCTGCTCGACCTTCCGGAGGATCTCGCCGGGCGGGCGATCGCCACCGAGCACTTCGTCCTGCGCGAGTGGCGCGGCCACTCCGTCGAGGGCCTGCGCGAGGCCTCTCTCTTCGACGGCCTTTAGTCCCGCCGCGCTACGATGCGCGGCATGTCCAACCGAACCCTCACCCTCACCGATGAGCTGAACGAATACCTCGTTCGCGTCGGCACCCGCGAGCCCGAGATCCTGCGCCGGCTGCGCGAAGAGACCGCCTCATTGCCGCAGCACAACATGCAGATCGGGCCGGACCAGGGCGCCTTCATGGCGATGCTCGTCCGCCTCATCGACGCGTCGCGATGCCTGGAGATCGGCACCTTCACCGGCTACTCCTCGACCGCAGTCGGTCTTGCACTCCCACCCCACGGGCGGATGATCTGCTGCGACGTCAACCGCGAATGGACCGATATCGCCCGCCGCTATTGGGCCGATGCCGGCCTCGCCGACCGGATCGAGCTGCGCCTGGGGCCCGCCGCCGACACGCTCCAGGCGCTGATCGAAGAGGGGGCCACCTTTGACTTCGCGTTCATCGATGCCGACAAGTCGGGCTACGACACGTACTACGAGCTGTGCCTGCGCCTGGTAAGAAGCGGCGGCCTGATCACGATCGACAACGTGCTGTGGAGCGGCTGGGTGGCGGACCCATCGGTCAATGACGACGACACGGCGGCGATCAGGGCGCTCAACGAGAAGATCGCCGGGGATGAGCGAGTCGACGCCGTGATCCTGCCGATCGGTGATGGTCTGACGCTGGCGCGAGTGCGCTGACCGGTGTCGGTCGAGATCCCGACGCCGGGTCAGCCCGACCCGGCTGAGCTGGCGGCGCCCGCCGCCGCCACGACGCGTCGCCCTTCACTGTGGCGGCACCCCGACTTCATGAAGCTGTGGAGCGCCCAGACGATCAGCCTGCTCGGCGACGAGATGACCGGGCTTGCCGTGCCGCTCATTGCGATCCTGATCCTCCACGCCACCGCGTTCGAGATGGGCGTGCTCGGCACGCTCCTCTTCCTGCCATTCATCCTGCTCACCCTGCCCGCCGGCGCGTGGGTCGACCGGCTACGCCGCCGCCCCATCCTGATCGCGGCGGACCTGGGGCGAGCCGCGATCCTGCTCTCGATCACGCCGGGCCGTTTACGCCCAGCGCACGTATCGGCCAACCTCCACCTCAACCTGGCGCCAACCTGTCCGATATTCCCGCCCAGCGTGCAGGGCGGCCAAAGATGGGGCGAATCCAGGGCCCGAGTCGGCTCAACTTGGCCTTTGTGTGCGCCCGTCGCAAAATGCCGCGGCGGTCTCCCGCCGTCTAGCCCGCCCCCGCCCGCATAGGCGAGGGCATCGGTCAGGCTGACAGCGCGCGGCCGACCCGCGGCGGGGTCAGCCGGCCGCATCGGCGACTGAAAAACCGTAGCCACCCATCACGCGCCAGGCCTGTCCGTCGTGCTGCAGCCAATAGACCGCGGGGTAGGGCATCGCCTCCCAGAAGGCGAACCCGACGTCGGGTCCGAGGGCGCGCAGGACCAACGTGATGAGGGCACTGTGGCTGACGACCAGGATCCGGCCACCGTTCAGGTGCCGCACGCGGAGCAGGTCGAGCATCCCCATGCCGCGCCGCTGCGCGTCGCGCGAGGTCTCGCCGCCGGTGACCGCATAGTCATCGTCGGCGAACGACCGCTCGAGGTGGTCCCGCCAGCCGGGGAGAGCCGCCGGGGAGAGGAGGCGCTCCCGCATGTCGTCGAGCAGCTGAACCGTGAGGCCGCGGCGCCGCGCGATCGGCTCGACGGTCTGAACCGCTCGCGGGTACGGGCTCGAGTAGATGCCATGCAGCTGGTACGGCTCCAGCTCGTCGGCGAGCTCCTCGGCCTGATGGCGGCCCTCGTCGGAGAGTGGCCGCTCCTGCTCGTCGTAGTCCGGCATGCCACTGGGGATCGGGTTCGCGTGGCGCACGAGGACGAGGTCGAGCACGGGAAGCCGCTGCATCGGCGCAGTTTACGGGTCAGCTACGCCCGCCGAGCTCATTGAGGTCGCACGGATCGAGGAATCGCTGGGCGTTCAGCCCCGCGCGTAGCGGCCGATCAGCTCCCCCTGCGCCAGCACCTTCCCGCTCATCGCCTCCCGGAGCGCGCGAGCATCGAAGCCAGGCTGCAGCGGGGGCTCCTCGGAGAGCGCATACAGCGTGAAGACATACCGATGCTCCCCGCTGGGTGGACACGGGCCTCCCCAGCCCGTCTTCCCGAAGCTGTTGCGGCCCTCGATCAGGTCACCGGAACCCGAGGCATCCTCGTCGAGCCGCTGGCTGTCGCCCGGGATTCCGGCCACCGCCCAGTGCACGAACCCGCCCGCATCGGGATCCTCGACGATCAGCGCGAACGAGCGCGTCCCTTCGGGAGCGCCGGACCAGGAGAGTGGCGGCGAGACCCCGGTTCCATCGCAGCTGAATTTGCGAGGCATCTGCTCGCGGTCGCCAAAGGCGAGGCTGCCCAGAGTCAGGGTCGCTGTGGCACTGCCGGTAGGTCGCATCGGTCTCTCCTGCGTTCCGCTTGCGCAGCCGGCCAGCCCGATCAGCAGCACTGCCGCCAAGGCGAGGATCGGACCGGACGGGCGCATGGGCACATCATGGCGGTCATCCCCATACCCGCATCGGTTGTGCCAAAACGAAATTCGCCCCGCAGCGCCGGAGTTTCGCCCCGCCTCCGAGCCTCGGTTTACGCCCAGCGCACGTAACCGCGAACCAGCCCACTCGGGCGCCCCCAGATGCCTCGGTTCCGCTCCAAATTTGGCCCGCATTTGCGCTGCGCGCACACGGCGGCCAAGCGCGCACTCCACCTGGCCGCGAACCGCGCGCAACTTGGCCGTTACGTGCGCTGAGCGCAAGCCGGCCACAATGACCTGCGCCACGGGCCCCGACTCGCCACGCCGGTCCAGCGCGTCAACCGGTTGCGGCCATCGAGTACGCTCGCGACTGAAGTCTGGGCCAAGGGATAGTGATGCGCTGCGCGGCGTGCGGCCACGAGAACGAGACGGGGAGCCGGTTCTGCGACGAATGCGGCGCAACCATGGCGATCGCCTGCCCCGCCTGTGGCGAGGCGAACCGCCCCGACGGCCGCTTCTGCAAGAGCTGCGGGGCCACGCTCGGCAGCGCCGCCACCCCGCAGGGCCAGCCCGCTGCAGGCCGCCAGGGTCAGCCCGCCGCGACCGCGGAACGCCGGCTTGTCACCGTCCTCTTCACCGATCTGGTCGGCTTCACCTCGTTCGCCGAGGATCGCGACCCGGAGCACG